>CAYNMK010000011.1:0-17939 GCA_964398445.1 uncultured Candidatus Saccharibacteria bacterium
GGACATCCTCCCAATCTCCATAATTCAAAACATGTTCTATAATTGATTCTTTAGAGAGGTTGTCAAAATTCTTAGTATACCAGACCAAATATGGTCTTTTTTTAATAAATTTATTTATCTCTTTCATAAATGTATGATATCAAAAATTGATGAAATTATCAATTAAAAAAAGTAATCTTTAAATTACGCTACTCATTCTTTTTTAATGCTGAGTAAAAATATTTATATTTTCTCCATCTATCGCTAATTTTACAATTCCATTTTTATCAGTACGAAAAACTTGAGAACCAATTCGCGCCAATCTATCTAAAACTTGCCTAGTTGGATGACCATAAAAATTTCTTCCCACCCCAATAACCGATATTTTGGGACTAGCTTCTTCTAAAAATTTTTTACTTGAAGAAAATCTTGAGCCATGATGGGAAACTTTAAGAATATCAATATCTAAATCATATTTTTTAACCAAATAACTTTCTATTCTACTATCAATATCACCTGTAAATAAAATTTTTGCCCCTTGGCTATTAAAATTTATCACCAAACTTGTATCATTCAACTCATTGCTGCTTAAAAATTCTTTTGAAGGAGATAAAATATTAAACTGATTTTCATTATGTTTAATTTTATCTCCTGCGCCTAAAACAACAGTAGCAATTTCATTCTTTTTTATTATTTCTTCTAATTCCTGATAAGCCGACGCCGTTCCCTTGCGACCATTAAAAATAAAAACACCAACCTGATATCTCTTTAAAACATCTATCAAACCGCCAAAATGATCCATTTGCGGATGAGAAAGAATTACTAAATCAATATAACGGTCTATCGGATTTAAAATTAACGCCAATTCATCAAGAATTTTACTATTCGGACCTCCGTCAATCAAAACTTTAACTCCGCCCGGTAAAAAAATTAATTGACTATCGCCCTGTCCGACGTCCAAAAAATAAACCTCTAAATTTTCATTAGGACCATAAAAAACAATTTGTTTCCAAACGAAAAGATTAAAAATAAGCAAAAATAAACCTAATAAAATAATCCAATTATCAATTCTCATTTTTATAATAAATTAATGCAATCTAATTGCATTATATAAAATTACTACAAACAACGCTAATGATTTCTAAATTTAAAATCGGTTAAATTTGACGAAAATTAGGACGGCGATAATTATAATAGATAAAAACAATTAAAATAATATAATAAAAAACTGCTAAAAAAATGCTTAAATAATTAATTTGCAAAATATTCAAACCTCCTAAAAATTTGATAATAAAAATTTCATAAGATAAAAGCAAATTAACAAGCCAGCCGAAAACTAAAGAAAGATGATACGAAATAAATCCTAAAAAACCAATAATGAACCCAAGCGCCATTGTTAGCGGTATAACACTAAGAATCAAAACATTAGACAATAAAGCTATAAGGGAAAAATTTCCAAAATATAAAACAAGTAATGGCAGAACAAATAATTGAGCCGAAAGAGTAATTAAAAAATTGTCTTTCCAAGAAAGAAATCCTGGGTCTTCGTTAAATTTAAAAAATTTCTGAATAGCTGGCTTTAAATAAACAATGCCCAATAAAGCCACAAAAGAAAGTTGAAAACCGATATCAAAAACTAAAATTTTCGGATTTTCTAAGACCATAAAAAAACCCGCTATAGCAATTGCATTACGAAAACTATAAAGCCGATTAGTTTGTTTTGCCAGCAAAAGAATGCCGCCCATTATGGCAGCTCGAACTACCGAAGCTTCGGCGCCAGTCATTATGACAAAACCAATTATTATAAGAAGCGTAAGCCAAAAAGTTAACCGACGCGACAAAAAGAAACCTAAGGAATAAGCGATGGCAATTACTAAAATTGTAATGTTATAACCTGAAAGCGCCACTAAATGAGTAGTGCCACTTTCATTCATTGCTTCTTCAAATTCCCTAGAAAATTCAGCTCGTTCACCCAAAGTAATTCCTGCTAAAAAAGCAGCGCTTTCCACAGGCAAAACTTTTTGAAAATTGCCAACTGTTCTTTCTTTTAAAGAAAAAAGGGTGGATTTAATTTTTGAACCATGTCCCTCGCTAATTAAGTCAGCTTTTGGATAATTAATAATGCCGAAAATTCTATCTTTTGCTAAATAATTGGCGTATGAACCTTTTCTTGGCTGTAGAATAACTCCCTTAAATTCAATTAAGTCTCCATAATTAAAACTCGGGTAATTTTTGAGGTTTGCTAAAATTCTTCCAGAATAAGGCGATTGAAGTTCAATTATTAATTTTTGTTGATTACCTTGTTCTGGATTTTTTATTACTATTCCTTCAAAATTTATTTTCTGCTTAAAAATAATATTTATTTTTTGGGCATTATAACTATCCCAAAAATAATAAAGAGAACCAATAATAACAAACAAGGACAATCCAGCCAACCAAAAAAACCTACTTTGTTTTGTAACAACATTAAAATAACTAAAAAACAAAAAAATAGCCGCCACCAAGACAGCAACCAATATAATAATTAAAAAATCTATTTTCAAGCTAGCCGCTAATACCCCAAAAAGAAAAAAAATAGCGATATAAAAAACAATGTCATAAATACGCATATTTTTAATTCATAAAAAATCCTTAAAACTCTATTCCAATTTTTGCCATTTTCTTTCTCTGAAACGGATGTTTGATTTCTTTCATTTCAGTTGTTAAACTGGATATTTTAATAAAACTTTTCGGCGCATTACGACCAGTTAAGATTATGTCAATAAAAGTAGATTGACACTGATATTTTTTAAAAATTTTCAAAACTTCAACAGCTTTAATCAATTTTAAATTCACAGCCACATTAATTTCATCTAGAATAATTAGATCATATTTTTTAGATTTAATTTTTTGAGCTACTAATTCCAAAGTTTTTTGCGCGACTTTTTTGTGTTCTAAAAATAGCGATTTATCGCCTGAAATATTTACAAATCCTTTCCCGCCTTTAATAATTTCAAAAGAAAAAGCAGGGGGGAAAAGAGAAGAAAAAAATTTATGCTCACCAACGGTTATATTTTTTATGAATTGAATCATTAAAACTTTTTTGCCCTGCCCAAGCGCGCGAATTGCCTGACCAAGCGCAGCGGTTGTTTTACCTTTTCCATTACCAGTAAAAACAATAATCATAATATAAATTTTCTTTGAATTAGAGCTGCAAAATACCTCCTCCTATCATCTCATTAGCCGCTTTTACTAATGCCCCCTTACTTGATTTCGCCTTAATAGGCAAATAAAATACCGCTGACTGACCAGGGGCGATAAATTTAATCGGCTTATTAAATATTAACTTATGACTTACGACCGACGACTTATGACTTATTAAATCGGCTTTTATTAACGGTTGTCTATATCGAATTCTGACCAATATTTGTCGTTTATCGTTAGTTATTAATTGTTGGTCAATAAAATTCACATCTATTAATTCAACTTCTTTTTTGTAAAATGCCTCACTATTGCCTTCAGCAACTTTAATGAGGTTTTTTTTGACATCCTTTTCGGCAATATAATACGGTTTACCTCCGCCAATTCCCAAGCCATGCCGCTGGCCGATTGTATAAAACCAAGCGCCTTTATGCTCGCCAATTTTTTTACCAGACTGAATAAAAATAATATCCCCTTTCTTTTTGGCAATATATTTACCCAAAAATTCATCAAGCCCTACCTTGCCTAAAAAACAAATCCCCTGAGAATCCTTTTTTTCTGCTGTTAGCAAATCAGCTTTTTTAGCTATTCGCCGAACCTCAGATTTTAAATAATCGCCAATAGGAAAAAGGCAATATTTTAATTGTCTTTGAGTTAAAGTCCATAAAAAATAACTTTGATCTTTGTTTTTATCTTTGGACTCAAATAACTTAAACTCCGAAATAGCCGCTACAAAAAGTGTCTCGGAGCCCGAGCGAGCATGGTGTCCGAGCAAAAGCGAGGACGAGCGAGGGCGAGAGCCAAGCTGCAATTTTCTCGCTGGGAAAATTGACCGCGTCTTTTGTAAGCGGCTACTTTGGAGTACCACATAATGTCCAGTTGCCACATAGTCAGCCCCCATTTTTAACGCTTTTTCTAAAAACAAACCAAACTTGATTTCTTTATTACACATTACATCAGGATTTGGAGTAATTCCTTTTTTATACCCACTAACCATATAATCAATTACTCTTTTTTTATATTCCTTTTCAAAGTTCCAAAGATAAAAAGGAATTTTTAATTTTCCGGCTACTCGTCTAGCGTCTTCAGCTTCTTTTTCAGCGCAACTTGCCATAACCGAAGCGTCAGAACTCTCATTTTTCCAACAACGCATAAAAACGCCAATTACGCAATAATCCTGTTTTTTTAATAATAACGCCGCTACGCTTGAATCAACCCCGCCAGACAACGCAACAAATACTATTTTTTTATTTTCTGCCATAGAAAATTATTAAAATAATCAAATTTTTACTTACGCTTTTTCTACTCGTTCAACATACTCGCCTGTTTGAGTGTTAATACGAATAATATCGCCTTCGCTTATAAAAAGCGGGACAATAATTTTAACTCCCGTTTCAATGGTCGCAGATTTAGTTCCTCCCTGCGCAGTATCGCCTTTAATTATTGGCGGCGCTTCAATAATTTTACAGTCAACTTTAATCGGCAATTCAATATTTATAATCTTTCCGTCAAATTTTAGAGCTGTTATTTCCAAATTCGGCTTTAAAAACCTAGCTGATTCTCCAACTTCTTCCAGTTTAAGCGTAAATCTATTTTTAGGATTATTCAGTTCATTAAACCAATATTCACCGCGATTTTTATAAATAAATATTACTTTCATTTTTTCCAATTCCGCCTCTTCAATCTTATCACTCAAGTGAAATGATCGATCCAAAGTTTTGCCTGTTATTAAATTTTTAATTTTTGTCTTCATTGCCGGCTTTCGCTGCTGCATTCTAGTAAATTTAGACTCCACCACTAAATAAGGCTGCTTATCAGCTACAATACAAACTCCAGGCTTTAGCTCAATGTAAGACAACATATAATAAATTTAATTTAACTTAAATTTATGCTATAGTCAAAATATTATAAAATTTTTAATTTCCAATTATCAGTTTTTCCGCCTGCCAAAGCTATGTCTTACATTGCAGACAGGTCCGCCTGCAACCCACCCAGAACTGCATAGCTGTTAGCGGGAGCGATGCGGGCAGGCATTGAATTTTTAATAAATTATTTAACAATATGAATCAAATAACTTTATTTGCTAAAACAAATTTCCGAAATCAAAATAAAACTTTTGGAATTAAACAAATTGATCGCAGGCAACATATGTACGTTATCGGAAAAACTGGAACAGGCAAAAGCGTTCTGTTAACTAATTTAGCTCTCCAGGATATTACAAAGGGCAAAGGCGTCTGCATTGTTGACCCGCACGGCGAATTTGTTGAAAGCATTATTGACAAAATACCGGAAAACAGAATTAAGGATGTTGTTTATTTCAATGTGGCTGACACTGAACATCCAATTGGCTTTAATGTTTTAGAAATTCCCGACCCGAAATACAAGCACCTAGTTGCTTCTGACCTAATGGGAATCTTTACTAAAATATGGGCTAATGTTTGGTCAGCCAGAATGGAATATATTTTAAGCAACTGCATTTTTGCGTTACTGGATACTCCGAACACCACACTTTTAGGCATTACCAGGATTTTAGTTGATAAAGATTATCGCCAACAAATTATCTCCAACATTAAAGATCCTGTAATTAAATCCTTTTGGATTCATGAATATGAAGGATGGCAAGATAAATTCAGAAACGAAGCCATTGTGCCTATTCAAAATAAAGTAGGCCAATTTTTGTCCACTTCTTTAATCAGAAATATCGTAGGCCAGCCAAAAAGCACTATTAATATCCAGGACATAATGAATAAAGAAAAAATTCTGCTTATTAACGTGTCAAAAGGAAGAATTGGTGAAGACAATTCTTCGCTTCTAGGAGCGATGCTTATCACAAAAATTCAATTAGCAGCTATGGAAAGAGTAAGAATCCCAGAAAACGAAAGAATAGATTTTTACTTATACGTTGATGAATTCCAAAGTTTCGCAACAGAATCATTCGCCGGCATTCTTTCGGAAGCTAGAAAATATCGCCTTAACCTTATTATCGCGCACCAATACGTTGGCCAATTATTAACCGAAACATCCACAAAAGTTAAAGATGCTATCTTTGGAAATGTCGGCACAATGATTACTTTTAGAGTTGGAGCGCCTGACGCAGAATTTTTAGAAAAAGAATTTGAGCCAGAATTTAACGCTCAAGATATAATCAATCTTCCAAATTACAATATTTATCTTAAATTAATGGTTAACGGAATAACTAGTCGTCCTTTTTCGGGCGTCACTCTGCCGCCCTTTGCATTAGCTGAACATAAAAATAATCAAGACAAAGTAATTAAAACATCAAGAGAACGTTATTCTAGAGCGCAAGAAAAAGTAGAAAAAGATATTATCGATTGGAGCGGATTTATAAATACCAAAACACCATCATTTAAAACTAAAACTACCGACATTAAAAAAGAAAATCCAAAATTTACCAAAAAAGAATTTAATCAAAAATTTAAATACGCTGAAAATTTAGGAGAAATAGGAATAGAATTTAAACTATACAAAAAACAGGATTCGCTTCTATCAACCATGGAGAGTAAAAAAGTTTCACAACCCGCTCCTATTCCCTCGTCAATAAATAAAGACAAAAAATTTATTTCATTAAAAGAATTAATGAAAACAGAAAAAGAAAGACCTAAAAAAGAAAAAATAACTCCTAAAAAATCTCCAAATATTGAAAAATTAAAAGAAAGCATCAGAAAGGCCTTAGAAAATAAAGACTAAATTCCTTTTACAAAAAATTTTTAAGAACCAGGAGTCTTGCTTCCTTCTTCTTTAGCGTCTTCTTCATTGGTATCTTCTTTGTTAGTATCTTCTTCTTTATTGGTATCTTTTTCTTTAGCGTCTTCTTTGTTAGCATCTTCTTTGTTGATGTCTTCTTTGTTGTTTTCGTTTTCTTTTTTTTCTGATTGCTCTTGATTTTGTTGGCCCTGGGACTGACTATGCATTGTTTGACCAATTTTTTGAAGCTCAGCTGAAAGTTCGGTAGACGCAGACTTAACCGCTTCAATATCTTGGCCATCCTTAACGGTTTTCAATGTTTCAATTTTTTTATTTACTGTTTCTTTTGCTTCAACTGTAATTTTGCCATCAGCATCTTTTAATGTTTTTTCCGCTAAATAAATTGTTTGTTCCGCTTGATTACGAACTTCAGCTAATTCCTTTTTCTTTTTATCTTCATCAGCATGAGATACAGCTTCTTGTTTTAATTTCTCAACTTCTTCTTTGGAAAGATGGGTAGATGCCTCTATTTTTATTGATTGACTCTTATTGGTAGTTTTATCTTTAGCTGAAACCTTAAGAATGCCATTCGCGTCAATATCAAAAACTACTTCAATTTGAGGAATGCCTTTTGACGCCGGCGGAACACCATCAAGAATAAATCGCGCTAAAGTTTTATTATCAGTAGCCATTGACCTCTCGCCCTGAAGAATATGAATTTCAACCGAAGTTTGATTATCAGCAGCCGTAGAAAAAACCTGGGTTTTAGCCGTTGGCACAGTTGTATTCTTCTCAATTAAAGAAGTAAATACTCCACCCAAGGTCTCAATACCAAATGACAACGGAATAACATCTAATAATAAAATATCTTTAACATCTCCCTGAAAAATTCCCGCTTGAATCGCCGCGCCAATAGCAACTACTTCATCTGGATTAATTCCTTTATGAGGCTCTTTATTAAAAAGATTTTTTACCGCTTCTTGAATTGCAGGCATCCTAGTTTGCCCACCAACTAAAATAATTTCATCAATATCTGAAATCTTCAAATTTGCTTCAGAAATCGTTTTTTTAACTAACTCAATAGACTTGCCAATATCTTCTCTAATTAATTCCTCCAATTTTGCCCGTGTTAATTTCATTAAGAAATGCTTTGGACCAGAGGCGTCTGAAGAAATGTAGGGAAGGTTTATTTCTGTTTCAGGGGTAGTTGAAAGTTCATGCTTAGCTCGTTCAGCGCCTTCTTTAAGCCGTTGCAATGCCAACGGGTCTTTGCCAATATCAATGCCTTCTTGTTTTTTATATTCTTCAACTAAATAATTAATAATCTTCTTATCAAAGTCATCGCCACCTAAATGCGTATCACCTCCTGTAGATTTTACTTCAACAACATTATCGCCAACTTCTAAAACTGAAATATCAAAAGTGCCACCGCCTAAATCATAAACAACAATTTTTTCATTTTTCTTTTTATTTAATCCATAAGCCAGCGCTGCCGCAGTAGGTTCATTAATAATTCTGCGAACTTTCAAGCCAGCAATTTCACCCGCGTTTTTGGTCGCCTGCCTTTGAGAATCATCAAAATAAGCCGGCACTGTAATCACCGCTTCTTCAATTTTTTCTCCTAACTTTGCTTCAGCATCGGCCTTAAGCTTGCTTAACATCATTGCAGAAATTTCTTCCGGCTTATACCAACGGTCTCCCATCTTTATTTCAACGCCGCCACTGCTTGATTGTTGTAAATCAAAAGGCAAAACAGCTTTGTCGTGCTTAACTTCTGGATCGCTAAATTTCCTGCCTATTAATCTTTTAATTGAAAAAATTGTATTTTTCGGATTAGCCACCGACTGACGCTTAGCCAAAAGACCCGCTAAGCGCTCATTTGTTTTATTGATAGCCACAACAGAAGAAGTTGTGCGATTTCCTTCGTGATTTTCCAAAATTTTCGGATCCCCGCCCTCAATTACCGCCACTGCCGAATTTGTTGTCCCTAAATCAATACCAAGTATTTTCATTTAACTAAAAGATTTAGAATATAAAACACAGGATTTAGAAAAAGCTAAAATTTAATCTCTAAATACTAAGTCCTAAATACTAAATACTATTTTGAAACCTTAACTCTCACTGGTCTAATTAATTTACCATTTAATGTATATCCTCGTTCTACTTCTTCAATAATCACGCCCTTAGTTTTATCCGACTCTATTTCAGCAATCGCTTCTTGAAAAGCTGGGTCAAACACTTGCCCAATAGAAACAATAATTCTTACCAACCCTCTTTTGCGCAAAATATCTTCTAATTGGGCGCGAATCAAATACATTCCTTTTTCCGCTTTACCTTCTTTTTCCAAAACCGCTAATCCTAAATCAAAGCTGTCAAAAACCGTAATTAATTCTATAATCAAATCCTCGCTAGCAAATTTCGCCATTTCCATAAAACGTTTAGATTCTTCTTTTTTATAATTAGCCAAATCAGCTTTAGCGCGCCTCCAGCCATCCAAATATTCATTTGATTCCTCATCTTTATTTAAAACTTCATTTTCTTGTTTTTCATTTTTTTTATCTTCTATCATAATAATTATTATATTAATAAATTTTTAAGTGTCAACACCAATCCGCTTCAACATAAAGATAGAGATAATTAAATAGAGACCCGCTCTCTATTTAGCTTAACATATTTTAAGCATCAAAGATAAAAATCAAGAAAAAGTAGCCCTGATAACACAATTGTTTTTGCGCACTTCTCATAGTATTATTAATAGACTTCCGCCAAGTTTTTCAGATATTGACCTTCTCGCTCAGCTCTAACGCAAGCCCTCTGCTAATTTCCTCACGCCATACGGATATATTACCCGTTACGTTAAATTACTGACACCAAGTATGATATCAAAAAATAAAGTAGAAAAAGAGATAAGCGCTTTAATTGATGCCGATTACGGTTATGTGAAAGCTGGCTATCCGAGTTTTATGCGTCTTTTTGGGAGAGATTCTCTTATAGTTTCTTGGCAGATGTTAAATATTAATCCTGAAATTTGCCGATCTACACTTGAAATATTATCAAAACTCCAAGGCAAGAAATACGATAGTCATACTGAGGAAGAGCCTGGAAAAATAATCCACGAGACGGACTTAAGGCTTAAACATCATGAAGAAAATCCAGAAATGATGTTTCCTTATTTTGGTTCAATAGATTCTACGGCACTCTATATAATTATGTTTAGTAAGTACTTTAAGAAAACGGGCGACAAGGATTTTGTGGCTGCTTATTATAATAATATAAGAAATGCGGTGGATTGGATTATGAATAAAATTAAAAGTGATAACAAGGGGTTTATAAAATACGAAACAAAAAAAGAAAAATGGCAAATTTTACATCAGGGATGGAAAGATTCTTACGACAATCATTTGAATGTTAATTTTCCGGTAGGCGTTGTAGAGGTTCAAGGGTACGCTTATCTCGCGCTTATCTCCGCGGCTGAATTGCTCAATGATTCATCGCTTTTAAAAGAAGCTCAGAATTTAAAACAAAGATTTAACGACTTGTTCTGGATGCAGGATTTACATTATTTTGCTTTAGCGTTTTATGGAACAAATAAACAACGGCGCGCCATTACCTCCAATCCGGGACACCTTCTTTTTACTGGAATATTGGACAAGGAACGCGCCGACTATGTAGTTGCCCGGATTACCAAACCAGACATGTTAACAAAGTATGGGATAAGAACACATTCCGATAAAGAACCGGATTTTGATTACAAAAGTTATCACCTTGGCTCAATTTGGCCGCACGACAACTGGATGATTGCGGAAGGGTGTAGAGAAAGTGGTTACAATAAAGCATATGAGAAAATTCGTAATTCTATTTTAAAAGCCTATGATGAATTTGGGTTTATCACGGAACATTATGAGGTTACATCCGAAGGCTTGCTTAGAGATATTCCAACTGCTTGTCGTCCGCAAGCATGGGCATCCGCGGCGGTCTTGGAGTTTTTAACTAAATAAATAAACGAAATCTCGCACGAAATTATTTAATCTCTCTTATTCCCATATATTTTTGCAAAACTTTAGGAATTTTTATGGTATTGTTTTTAGTTTGATAATTTTCCATAATCGCAACAGGTGTTCTGCTCATAGCAATAGCAGTAGCGTCATTCATATGAACAAATTCTATTTTACCATTTCTCCGTTTAACTTTAATATTCAATCGTCTTGATTGATAATCAGTATTTAAATCAGCGCTATGCGTTTCTCTATATCTATTTTGGCCAGGAAGCCATGCCTCTATGTCAATTTGCCTAGCGTCAGGAACGCCAGTATCGCCAGTACAAATATTAATCACCCTATACGGAATCTCTAAAGCTTTTGTCAAATATTCTTGAATAGCCACAAAAAAATTCTGCTCTTTTACAGAGTCTTCTGAAACGGTAAATGATTCCATTTCAACTTTATCAAATTGATGAACTCGTAAAATACCTTTGAGATCTTTGCCATAAGTGCCAGCCTCTCGTCTAAATGAAGCGGAAAAACCAACATAACGCAATGGCAATTGGTCCTCTTTAAAAGTTTCGTCCATATGGATAGGGCCAAGTGTATGCTCAGCGCTTCCAATTAAGTACAAATCGTCTTTGGCAATATAATACCTTTCTTCTTTTGGCTCTAATCTTGCCATCTTCTGCAAAACATCCGGCTTAATCAAGACAGGTGGTATAATAGGGATAAAAGGAGTTGAAGCAACATCCAAATTTGCCGATTTAATAATACCTTTTAAAATTTTTTCATTAGTTAAAACAGAAAAAGTAAATTGAATTAATGCGAACTCCAAAAGAACTAAATCTCCTTTAAGATAATTAAATCTTGAGCCACTTACTTTTGCCGCGCGAGGACTATCTATAATATCTAACTCCTCCCCTAATTGCCAGTGTTCTTTCGGCTGAAAATCAAATTTCGGTATCTTGCCCACTTCACGAAGCACAACATTGCCATCTTCGTTTTTGCCAATCGGCATATCAGGTAACGGCAAATTTGGTAAAAAATATAAAATCTCCTCGCGCCGTTTTTCTATTTCATTTAATTTAATTTCTATTGCTTTAATCTTTTCTTTATTTTCTTTCGCTTTTCCGCGCAAGTTTGCACCTCCTTCAACATAAGTCCGTGATAAAATTTTTTGTTCAGCCCGTAAATTATCAAGTTTAATGATTATCTTCCGCCGTTCTTTATCTAAGACCAAAAACTTATCCACAAAATTTGGATTAATATTTTTAGCAGCAATGCCCTTTTTAACTTCTTCAGGATTATTTCGTATTAAATTCACATCTAACATAGACTAAAATTATTCTACTTTAATTATCTTGCATTTAATTATGCCATCAGGGGTTTGAATTTCAACCATATCTCCTGTTTTTTTATTTAAAAACGCTTTCCCTAACGGTGATTCATTTGAAAGTAAATTATCTTCAGGCTTGGCTTCTGTAGAGCCAACAATCGTATAAGAAAAAATACTGCCTTCTCTTTTGATCTTAACAGTTGACCCAACGCTAACAACTCCGTTGCCGGATTTCTTTTTAATTATTGACGCGTTTCTTAATATATTATCCAATTCAAAAATCCGAAACTCTAATTTTGACTGAGCATCCTTTGCGTCTAAATATTCCGAATTTTCCGAAAGATCGCCAAGTTCCTTAGCGCGCTTTAACCGTTCAGAAATTTCTATACGCCCTTCTTTTCTCAAATGCTCCAATTCAATTTTTAATTCTTTAAACCTTTTTAAGGTAATATAATATTCCATAATTTAAAATTTAATTATAACGCAGTTAAAATCTTATTGCCTGACTTCGTTATTGCTATAGTATGCTCAAAATGCGCTGATAAACTTCCGTCGGCGGTAGCATAACTATTATCTTTTCTTTTAATAATATTGCCACTGCCAATGGCAGACATCGGTTCAATCGCCAAAACCATTCCCGGCCTTAATTTAAGGCCTATACCCTTTTTGCCAAAATTATAAATCATCGGGTCTTCATGAAGATTAAAACCAATGCCATGCCCAGTTAATCCACGCACCACGTTAAAACCCGCTTTTTCAATGCATTGACTAATTGCCCAACCAATATCTCCAAGATAATTACCTGGTTTTGCTTGTTCTATCGCTTGCCCAAGGGCATTCTTAGTCGCATCAATTAATTGCCTTACTATTTTAGGCACGCTTCCAATTGCAATTGTTTTAGCAGAATCAGAATACATTTTTTTATATATAACCCCAAAATCAAGTTTTAAAATATCTCCTGATTTTAATATATATCCCAAAGGAAGACCATGAACAATTACATTATTAACCGAAGCGCAAATGCTTGCCGGATAAGAGTGACTGGCTCCTTCTGGCTGATAATTTAAAAATGCAGGCTGTCCGCCGTATTCTTCAATTAATAAACGAGCTAATTTATCTAAATATTTTAAATTTACTCCAATTTTAACTTCTTTTAAAACTTTATCAAAAACCTTAGCTAAAATTCTACCAGAATCAGCAATCGTTTCAATTTCTTGTGGTGATTTTATGATAACCATTTTAAAATTGATTGCATTACTTTCCCAGGCGATGGCTCGCCATTAATACGAATAATGCGATATGTTCGTTTTTTTAATTCTTCAAATATAGGCATAGTCATATCTTTATATTTTTTTAATCTTATTTTAATTATTTCTGGCTTATCCAATGTTCGGCTATATAATTCGGCGCCACAGAATGGACATGTCTTAAGTGATATTTTTTTGAAAACAGCAAGAAGTTGAATTCCACATACCGAACAGATTAAACGGCTACTATTTCTCTTAATTGAATTTTTACTTGAAACATCAATGCCAAAAACAAAAATATTTTTTTTACCATAATACTTTTCTAAAATTTGCATTAAACCAATCTGTTTTTTGCCTGATCCGTTTTGTTTTGACGAAGCCGATATAAATGACTCCCCAAAAGCTTCAGGCATAGTCCGTGGTGAACCGCTAAAAATAATACTTGAACCAACTAAAGCCAATTGGCGAATTTTTTGGCTAACAATTTTAAAAACCCAATCAGAAGAACATAAAGCGCCAGAATCAAATAATTTGCGTTGTTGTTGAATTATTTTATCGTTTTTATTTGCTTGATTATAAATAATTTGCTCAATATATTTACCGGTATCAAAATGAATTAAGCCCAATTTATCAGCTATCAATTTAGCTTGAGTGCCTTTTCCAGAGCCCGGCGGACCGTATATTATGATGGCAATCATAAAATTCTAAATCCTAAGCACTAAATCCTGAATAAATTTAAAATTTCAAACTCAAAACAATAAAATGATTTTATATTTTGAACTTTGTGTTTGTTTAGAATTTAGAATTTAGGGTTTTATTAAATTTGCTCATATTCTCTCATTGCCAACTGAGAGTTTATCTGCTTCACTGAATCTAAAGCAACTGAAACAACTATTAAAAGCGCTACTCCGCCAATGGTAAGTACTGTAATACCAGTAAACATTTGCGTAATATTAGGCAAAATAGCGACTGAACCGAGAAAAATAGCACCCAATAAAGTTATTCGACTAATAATTTTTGACAAAAACATTGAAGTTGATACGCCTGGCCGAATACCGGTAATAAATCCACCAGCTCGCTGAAGATTTTTAGAAATCTCTTTGGGATCAAATGTAACAGCCGTATAAAAATAAGTAAAAACCATTACCAATCCGAAATAAATTATTGTATAAATATACTGATTATTAAAAAACCGATTAATCAATTCATTAAATCCTAAAGCAAACTCTGGTGAAATTATCGCGCTAATTTGAGCAATAAATTGAGGGAAAAGAAGAATTGAAATTGCAAAAATAATCGGAATAACTCCAGCCTGATTAACTTTAATAGGAAGATAACTAGAAGAACCTCCGTACATTTTCATTCCCCTTACTCGCTTAGCGTAAGCAACAGGTATTTTCCTTTCGCCTTGACTTATAAAAACTACTCCCGCAATAACTACGATAGCCACTAATAAAAAAGTTATATAAGTAGGTAAAACAGCGGGGTCATAAGCCCTAATTGCTTCCGAAACAATGCCTGGCAACCCACTAACAATACCAGCAAAAATAATTAAAGAAATACCATTGCCAATTTTTTTCTCACTAATTAATTCTCCTATCCAAACTAAAATCATTGAACCAGCAGAAATAATTAACACATTTCTTAAAAGATCAAAAATTCCTAACTGAGGAATTATATTTTGAGAAATTAATAAATTTAAAAACCCGTAAGATTGAAGCCCTGCCAAAGGAACAGTTAAGTAACGGGCATAACGATTAAACTGAGCTCGTCCAGCAGCCCCTTCTTCATGAAACATCGCTTTAATTTTAGGAGAAATCATTGTCAAAAGCTGCATTATAATAGTAGCTGTTATATAAGGAGCAACGCCAAGCATAACAATTGATAAATTCGCCAAAGCGCCGCCTGAAAAAATATCAAGAAAACCAAGAAGCTGATTAGCGGCAAAAAATTCCTGCAATCGCGTTGGATCAACTCCTGGGATAGGAATTACAGCTAAAGCCCTAAAACACAATAACAAAAAAACAACGAATAAAATTTTATTACGAAGGTCTTTAATTTTAAAAATCTGAATAATTTTATTCATAATTTATAAAGCAATTTTTTGTTTTAATTGTTTAGAAATTTCTATTCCTTTAATTTGAAACTTTTTAATAATTTTACCAGTCTTAGAGCCTAAAATTTTTACGCGCTTGTCAGATTTTCTAATTAACCCGACTTTTAGTAAGGCATCCCTATTAATTACATTGCCTTCAATTTTATTTTCCAAGTCGCTAAATTTAACCACCGCTGGCTTTAATTTAATTGATTTATTTTTAAGACCACGCAATTTAGGCAAACGCTGAATTAAGTCGCGTTCAGCCGGCCTGATTTTATGACCCGCTCGAGACCTTTGACCTTTTATCCCCCGACCTGAATAAGTGCCTCTTTTGCCACCTCTGCCAATGCGCTTTTTATTTCTTGACTTAGTATTTAAACTAAGATTATGTAATTGCATAATAAATTTTTAATTTCAAACTTCAGATTTTAGTTTTTTTAACGCTTCTATTGTTGCTAAAGCATTGGTCAATTTATTTTTAGTGCTACCCAAGCATTTTGCCGTAGCATCTCTAACTCCAGCCAAAAGTAATACAGATCTAACGGCGCCTCCTGCTTTCAAACCATGACCGCTTTTGGCCGGTTTAATCATCACTTTGGCAGCGCTATATTTTGCGTCAATTTCATGAATAATAGTTCTATCCTTAAGAAAAATAGTGATCATCTTTTTTTTAGCGTCCGTTTTGGATTTATCAATTGCCTGGGCCACGTCCGATCCCTTAGCCACTCCAACGCCAACTTTTCCTTTTTCATCACCAATTACTACGGTAGCCCTAAAACGAAACCGTTTACCGCCAGCAACAACCCGTGTTACACGGCGCATATCAATAACTTTTTCCTTATATTCACTTTTAGATTTTAATTCTCTCATATTTGTAATCCTACTTTTCGCGCCTCTTCAGCAACTTTTTTTATTTTACCATGATATTTATATTCACCTCTATCAAAAACCGCTTTTTTGATTTTTTTTTCAAATGCTTTCTTGGTAATTAAATTACCTAATAATTCAGTTAAATTCTGTTTTATCGCTTGTTGTTTGTCATTAATTACCAACTCTTTAGTTGAAGCGCTTACTAAGGTTTCTCCTTTTTTATCATTAATTAACTGAACATAAATGTAACGATTGCTTCGAAAAACTGAAAACCGCGGCTTATTAATAGTGCCATATATTTTGCTCCGAGTCCTATTTTTTCTCCGATTTCTTATTTTATTTAAATTCTTTCTTGGATTCATAGATAAAATGTCTTTAAATTACGAAATAAATATTTTGTAATCTAAAAAGATATAAATTTAATTTTTAATTTATGCTGCAACTTATGCTACTTTTTTACCCGCCTTCCTTCTAATTACTTCTCCTTGATATCTAATCCCCTTTCCCTTGTACGGCTCTGGCTTTTTAATTGCTCTAATTTTGGCTGCCACTTCCCCAACTAAGGCTTTATCAATCCCAAAAACTTTAATTATATTTTTTTCAGTGGAAATTTCAATTCCTTTTAAGGAACCTATTTTTACCGAATGACTTAAGCCAACACTAAGAACTAAGTCATTTCCTTCCATTCCAGCGCGATAACCAACTCCTTCAATTTCTAAAATTTTCATAAACTTATTATTTACGCCTAAAACAGCGTTTTGAGCCAAAGAACGCATAGTGCCCCAATTAGACCGCGCATGCTTAGAGTTATTTTTAGGAACAAAAAAAATCTGATTATCTTTAATTTCTATATCAAGATAAGGCAAAATTTTTACGGTCATTTCTCCTTCTTTTCCCTTAAATTCTAAAATACCGTCATTAATTTTGACTTCAACTCCTTCAAGAATTATTATTGGTTTTTTACCTATTCTAGACATAAAATAAAAAGAATTTAGAATTTAGGGATAATACGACGAGGGATTAGAATATAGAATATAGGATATAGGGATAAATTTTAATTTATATTTCCCCTAAATCCTATATTCTATATTCTCGTTTCTTTACCATATTTTAAATAACGCTTCTCCGCCCAATTTTAATTTCTTCGCTTCTTTATTGGTCATAATGCCTTGCGGCGTTGATATTATTAATAAGCCATAACCATATTTTACTGGTTTTAATTCACGATAACCAATGTAAACTCGTCGAGATGGCTTACTTACAAACTTAAGGCCTTGAATTACGCCTTTTTTATCATCAAAATATTTCAATTTAATATCAAAAATTTTCTTTATTCCTCTTCCTTTTTTAACAAAATCTTTTACGTAATTATTTTTTTTTAAACTTTCAAGCACTGATTCGTCAATTTTTGAATAAGCAATTTTAATACTTGCTTTATTTACCGCTTGAGCATTTTTAAGTTGTGTTAATAAATTTATATACAAAATTAGGATTTAGGATTTAGGATTTAGGATTTAGGAAAGACATAGCGAGAATTTAGT
>CAYNMK010000012.1:0-17489 GCA_964398445.1 uncultured Candidatus Saccharibacteria bacterium
TTAATTATTCAAAACTTTGAAGAGATATTTGGATTTTTGAGACATATAAGGTAATGTTATGAAGTATAAAATGAGTAGCGTAATTTAAAGATAAAATATAATGCGCATTTTAATAAAAGAGAGTATAAATAAGGAGGGCGAACAGGTTGAATTGATGGGCTGGGTAGCGGTTCGCAGGGATCATGGAAAAATTATTTTTATTGATTTAAGAGATAAAAGCGGAATAATTCAGGCGGTTTTTATGCCTGGCAATGATAAGATTTATAACTTAGCTGAGCAATTGCGGTCGGAATGGGTAATTAGACTTGTTGGTCAAGTAACTCGCCGTCCAGAAAAAATGAAAAATTCAGAGATAGAAACAGGAGAATTTGAAATTCAAGTCAAAGAATTGGAAGTTTTAAATCCTGCTGAAACTTTGCCTTTTGCCATTGATGCCGATGGTTATGAAATTGGAGAGGAAACAAGGTTAAAATATCGTTATCTTGATTTGCGTAGGTCGAGATTACGAAAAAATCTTAACGCGCGACATAAAGTTATTAAATTTATTAGAGATTATCTTTCAGAGCGAGATTTTATAGAAATAGAAACTCCATTGTTAACTAGATCAACTCCTGAAGGCGCGCGCGACTTTATAGTGCCTTCGCGTTTTCAGCCTGGTAAATTTTACGCTTTGCCGCAGTCGCCGCAGCAATATAAACAGCTTTTAATGGCTGCGGGATTTGAAAAATATTTTCAGATAGCCAGGGCGATTAGAGATGAAGACACAAGGGGAGACAGGCAACCTGAGCATACTCAACTGGACTTGGAAATGAGTTTTGTAGAAAGAGATGAAATAATGAATTTATTAGAAGATATAGTTACTAATATAGTAGAGCAATTTTCGGATAAAAAATTATTAGCTAAGCCATTCCCTTGCTTAACCTATCAAGAGTCAATTAAGAAGTACGGAACTGATAAGCCTGATTTAAGAAAAAATAAAAACGATAAGAATGAACTGGCTTTTGCGTGGATTATTGATTTTCCTATGTTTGAATGGGATAATAAAGAAAAAAGATATGATCCAGTGCATCATATGTTTGTAATGCCCAAAGAAAAATATGTTAAATATCTTGATACTGATCCATTGAAAGTTATTACTACGCAATTTGATTTGATTTGTAATGGGCATGAAATATGTAGCGGCAGTATTCGTATTCATAAACGGGATTTACAAGAAAAAATAATGCAGTTAATCGGACTTAAAGACAATGAAATGAAAAATAAATTTGGTCATTTTTTAAGCGCCTTAGATTATGGAATGCCTCCTCATGGCGGAGTTGCGCCTGGCATTGATCGTTTAATGATGATTTTACAAGGAGAACCTAATATTCGCGAAGTAATCGCTTTTCCGAAAACTGGCGATGGCAGAGATTTAATGATGAATTCTCCTAGTGAGGTTGACGAAAAACAGTTAGATGAGTTAGATCTAAAAATAGAAACACGCGAATAAATATGCGAATATATACTAATAGTTTGCGAATAATTATTCGCATATAATTTGCAAAGATTAGTATACTTATTAAGTATGTCATATCTTAAAGAAGAAAAAACACTTATCTTAATAAAGCCTGATGGCGTAAAAAGAGGGTTAATAGGCGAGATTATTCGCCGGATTGAACAGCGTGGATTAAAAATTATCGCTTTAAAAATGTTTCAAGCCACCCGCGAGCAGATTGATAATCATTATCCTAAAAACCAAGAATGGGTGAATCGATTAGGTGAAAAAACGCTTGGCACTTACAAAAAATATGGCTTAAATTCAATTAAAGAATTAGGGACAGATAAACCAGGTGAAATAGGAGAAATGGTTAGGGAGTGGATAATTGATTTTATGGTTTCTGGTCCATTAGTAAAAATGGCCATTCAAGGAGTTCACGCTATAGATATGGTAAGAAAGATTTGCGGAAATACTTTGCCGAACTTAGCGGATATGGGAACGATTCGCGGCGATTATTCTGTTGATTCGCCGGCTTTAGCTAACGCTGGAAAGCGCGGAGTTCATAATATTATTCACGCTTCGGAAACGCTCGAAGAATCAGCCCATGAACTTGAATATTGGTTTTCATTGGAAGAAATATATGAGTATAAAAGAGCTGAAGAAGATATAATGTTTTAAAATAAAATGAGACTTAAAAAGCAAAATCAAGCGTTAATTTGTCGGCCAAGAAAAGGAGCGATGGCTTTGCCAACTATGCTTTTAATCGGTGGAATTATATTGGAGATTGGAATCGCTGGGCTTCTTGTCTCTTATTTTTTTATTCAAAGTAAACTTGGCGTTGAATTGTCAGCTGAGGCCTTGGCAGTGGCTCAAAGTGGAATTCAAGACGCGGCGATACGAATAATTCGCGATAAAAATTTTAGTCCAGGTTCTTATACTATAAATATAGGGAATCGATCCGCTCAAGTTATTATCTGTAAAGATAGTAAAACTATTCTCATTCCATGTGACACTATAAATAATAATAAACATGAAGTTACTTCTTTAGGAATAGCTCAGAAAAAGCAACGCCAAATTCGGGCATTTTTTAGTGTTGATAATTTAACTGGAGAAATTAGGATAGAATCAAAAAAGGAGATAGCGTTGTAAAATTTAATAAAAATTTGCGCCTATGAATTTTAAGAAAATCATAAATATAATAAATCCACAACCAATTCTTGCTGGTCTTGAAATTAGTGATTTGGAATTGCGATTTATTAAATTAAAAAGAGATAATTTAATTTCTGTTTCTGTAAAGTTGGCGCCAGGCATTATTGAAGAGGGAAAAATAAAAAACCGCCCTAATTTTATAGCGGCCCTTTCTAGTCTTCATTCTAAAATTACTAGCAAAAAAAAGAAAAAAATTTATGTGATTGTTAGTATTCCCAGTGTTAATGTTTATGCTAAGACATTTAATTTGCCGAGCATTGCTTCAAATAATATAGAAGAAGCCGCTAATCTTAATCTTCAAATGATTTCTCCGATTAATTTTGCGGATACTTATAGTGATTGGCAGTTAGTTAACGAAAATAAAAGATACGACGGACAAGTGGAGATTTTAGGCGCCTTGGCGCCAAGTTCTGTTATTAAAGAATTCAGCTCTTCTCTGGAAGAAGCGGGTTTTGGAATTGGGGCGATTGAATTTTCTGCCTTATCATTGGCAAGATTGGCAATTGATTTAGGGGTTGGGGTTGACGTTAAAAGTCCGGAAATTTTACTTCAAATAAGTAGTGAAGGATTGAATTTTAGCGCCATAAGAAATGGCAATTTATACTTTACTCATTTTAATTATTGGAAAACAGTTTCTAATTTTAAGGAAACAGGAAAAATCCCTTTTTTAGATTTTAAAGAATTTCTTATCAAAGAAACTCAAAAAATATTGCATTTTTATGAATCTCACTGGGAAGGAAAAATTAATAAAGTAATTTTAGTGAGCCAAGGGCTTAATAATGAAATAGTTAAAATATTTTCTGAAAATTTATCTCTTAAGATTCAGCTGTTAACTCTTAAAAAGTTTAACCAATTGTCTCCAGTTTGGTATTGTGCTTTAAGTTTAGCTCTTAGAGGTTTAATTCCTCGTTCTCAAGATAATATTATTAGTTTGACAGATACTGGAACAAAAGAAAAGTTTCAGCAACACCAGGTTATTAATTTTATAAATATTTGGCGTAATATTATTTTGATTTCGTTAGTTTTTATTATTATGGTTTTTGGAGCGACTACATGGTTTTTAGCTGATAAAATGGAATTTATAAATGTTCCAAGAGTTGATTTGTTAGGAGCGATGAAGATTGAAGAATTGGATCAACTTAATAAAGAAGTCGTGGATTTTAATAAAAAAGTGAAATTAACACTTGAAGCAAAGCAGTCAAGCATTAATTTATTTCCAATTTTTGAAAAAATTAAAAATTTAGCAGGCGATGACATTACTCTGGAAAGAATTTTTATTCAATCTTTGGAAACTCCAATTTTAATTAATGCAACCGCAGTTAATCGGGAGGCGGTGATAAATTTTAGGGATGCTTTGGAACAACAAGCACAATTTTATCAAATAAATTTGCCATTATTGAATATTGTTTCTTTAGTTGACGGTCCTATTAAGTTTAGTGTTAGTTTTAAGGTAAAATTTTAAAAATAGATTAACTTGGCTTTGATCAATAGGAAGACCTTATTAAAAATTAAGAGGTCTTTTTTTATTATTTTTTTTAGCACGAATTCTTGGGCTTTTATCCTGACTATTGATTTTTGACTATTGATTTTTGATTTTTTACGAACGCCGATTCGTAAGCGCCAAAAGTTTTTTGTTTTTAAAGTTTTAATTATTGATTCTACGCCCTTATGACCGGCTGAACTGCGATTAAGTGAAAATTTATATTTTCCTAATTCAATGTCTGAGTCATCATGGACAATTAAAATTTTTTCGGGACTTATTTTGTGTTTTTTAAGCGCTTTTTTTATGAAGTTTCCAGATTGATTCATATAGGCATTAGATTTTAACATTTGATATTTGCTTGCCCCATAGAAAGCTTGCTTTTCTTCGGGGATATTTAATACTTGATATTTATTTAAATAATCAATGGCTAAAAATCCGACATTATGGTAGGTTAGAGCATATTGTGAACCTGGATTTCCAAGGCCAATAATTAATTTGATTTCCATATTTTATTAGTATATAATAGAAGCGAAAAATTGTGAATATTAACGTGCAATTTCATGAAAATTCGCGTTTAAATTCGTGCAAAGTTCGTCTTTAAAAAAATGAAACATTTTCTTTATGCAGTTTGGGAGGTTGTTGAAGTTGTTTTAATAGCGGTTATTGTTGTAATTATTGTTAGAAATTTCTTAATTCAACCATTTTTAGTTAGCGGCGCCAGTATGGAACCAAATTTTTCAAATTTTGATTATCTTTTAGTTGAAAAGGTTACTTATCGTTTTCGTGACCCGCAAAGAAGCGAAGTTATTGTTTTTCATCATCCTAAAGGCAATGGCATTTATTATATTAAAAGAATTATTGGTTTACCGGGAGAACGGGTAAAAATTAAAGATGGAATAGTTAGTATTTATAATAATTATTATTTAGATGGATTAATTCTTGAGGAGAATTATTTATTGCCGAATGTTAAAACTTTTAATAACAAAGAAATTACATTAAATGATGGTGAGTATTTTGTTTTGGGCGATAATCGTCATCATAGTTTTGATTCGCGGAATTGGGGCGCCCTTGATGAAGATATGATTATTGGTTTAGTTCGTCTACGTCTTTGGCCGTTTGATGATATAATGATATTTAATAAACCTATTTATTAAAAATTTTTGTAATATGCCTAAATTCATTAAGCGTCAAAAAAATAATACTACAAGAAAAGAGAAGAAAGAAAAAAAGATATTGTTTCAGTCTCCAAAGGGTATGCATGATATTTTGCCACAAGAGCAGCTTTATTGGGATGAAATAAAAAAAGTCAGCTGCCAAGTCGCTGATTTTTATAATTTTTCAAGAATTGACACCCCGATTTTAGAAGCGGCAGAAATTTTTGAACGCGGCGTTGGAGAAAGCACAGAAATTATTGAAAAACAAATGTATATTATAAGAACTAAAGGAGGTAATCGTTTGGCGCTTAGGCCGGAAGGCACGGCGCCGATTATCAGGTCTTACCTTCAACATGGTTTAGGTAAATTAGGGCAACCATTAAAACTTTATTATAATAGCCCAATGTTTCGCTACGAAAGGCCTCAGGCGGGTCGTTATCGGCAATTTCATCAAATTGGATTTGAAATTATTGGCGGCAGTGATGACCCAATTTTTGATGCTCAAATAGTTTTAATAATTTATCGTTTGATTCAAGATTTAAAAATTAAAAATTTAACAATTCAAATTAATAGTATTGGCTGTAAAGGTTGCCGCTTAATTTATCGAAAAAAATTACAAAATTATTATAATAAATTAACGCAAAAAAAGATTTGCGTTGATTGCCAGCGTCGTCTAAGCGCAAACCCTTTACGATTATTAGATTGTAAAAATAAAGATTGCGTATTGATTAAAGAACAGGCGCCAATTATTCTTGATAATCTTTGTAATTTTTGCAATAATCATTTTAAGGTTGTCTTGGAATTTATTGATGAAGTTAAACTTCCGTATAGGCTTAATCATTTTTTAGTAAGAGGATTGGATTATTATAATCGGACGGTTTTTGAAATATTTACTGAAGGCGTTGATACTGCTTTGGCAAGCGGCGGCCGTTATGATTCTTTGGCGGAAATGTTGGGGGGTCGAAAAGTGGCGGCGGTTGGCGGTGGCGTAGGCGTAGAGCGGCTTGTTGAATTGATGAAATTTAATAGGGCAGGAAATTTATTAATAAAAAATAAGCCAAAAGCTTTTTTAATTCACATTGGAGAGCAAGCAAAAAAACAAAGCTTAGTTTTAATTGAGGAATTTCGAAAAAGTGGCATTAAGATAATTGAATCATTAGGGAAAGATTCTCTTAGGTCTCAGCTTAGGGCGGCTGACAAGGAAAAGGCGGATTTAGCATTGATTTTAGGACAAAAAGAAGCTTTTGAAGAATCAATTATTATTAGAAATATGAAAAGCGGAAACCAAGAAACAGTGCCGTTAAGAATGGTAGTTAAGGAGGCAAAAAAGTGGATTAAATAAAAGGATTTAGGATTTAAAATATTAGGATATAGGGATAAATTTTAATTTATATTTTTTGTAAATCCTAAGTTTTATATTCTAAATTTTTGTTTTTTAATGAATTGTTTATTTTGTAAAATGATAAATAAAGAAGTGCCGGCTGATATAATTTATGAGGATAATAATGCCATTGGTATTTTAGATATTAATCCTGTGGCGCCGGGACATACTATGGTTATTTCTAAATTTCACAGCGAAAATATTCTTAATTTGCCGAATGATAAAATTGGCGGTATTTTTATAGCAGTTAAGCAAGTTGTGGCAATTCTTAATAAATCTTTAGAATCTGACAATTTTACAATTGGTATAAACCATGGTAAAGTAAGTGGACAGGTTATTGACCATCTTCATATTCATATTATTCCAAGATTTAAGGATGATAAAGGAGGGTCAATACATAGTGTAGTTGATAATTCGCCAAAAGAGTCGTTGGGGGAAATAATGGCTAAAATCCTAAATCCTAAATCCTAAATCCTAAATAAACTTATATGCAATTAAAACGTAAACAAGGAGAATCAATAAGCGCTTTTTTATACCGTTTTTCTAAAAAAATACAGCAAAGCGGAATTTTGCGCGAAGCAAAAAAACGGAAATATAGAAGTCGCCCGGTATCTAAAAATCAAAGACGGCTTTTAGCTATTTATCGGTCTAAGAAACAAAAAGAGATGGAAAAAGCGAAAAAAATGGGGGTATTGTAAATATGTTTTTACTTAATTATGTCCTTGAGCTATATGTCTCTCTTAGAAATCATTAAAAATGATTTAAAAATAGCCCAAAAGGAAAGACGGGATTTTGAAATTGGTGTCTTGCGTCTGCTTTTTTCAGTTTTTCAGAATAGAGAAATCGAGAAAAAGGGCAAGGGATTAGAATCGCAATTATTAAACGAAGAAATTATTGAAATTTTGAGTCGTGAGGCTAAAAAAAGAAAAGAAACTGCTGAAATTTATAAACAAGCTGGACGCAAGGATTTGGCTAAAAAAGAAAACCAAGAATTAGAAATTATTGAAAAATATCTGCCTGAACAATTAAATGAAAAAGAAATTAGAAAAATTATCAAAGAAGTTATTAAGAAAATTAAGGTTAACGATTTTAAAAATTTTGGCAAAATAATGGGTGAAGCAATGAAAGAATTAAAAGGAAAAGCAGACGCTAAAATAATAAGCGAAATTATCAAGAAGCAATTAAGATGAAATAAAGGTCGAAATTTAAAAAAGAAAATTACTAAATTATGGAATATAAAATTATAGGAGATGATTTTCAAATTTTGGATTGTAAATTGTTTCCAGGAGAAAAAATTTTTGCTGAAGCAGGTGAGATGATTTATGCATCTGAAAATGTAAAATTAGAAGCCCGGGCAAAAGGAGGAATTGGCGGTATGCTCAAAAGAGCAGTAACTGGTGAATCTCTATTCTTAACAGAATTTCAAACTGAAGAAGGAGAAGGAGTTGTTGCCTTTGGAAAACAATTAGGAAAAGTGATTCCTATAAAATTAGATGAAGGAAGAATAATTACCGCCAGGACAGATAGCTATATGGCTTCAACAAAAGATGTAGACGTTAGCGTTGCTTTAGTTAAAAAAATAGGAGCTGGACTTTTTGGCGGAAAGGGTTTTATTTTGCAAAAATTTACCGCTAAAGCTCCAGAACAGATAGTGTTTTTAGAAGCTTCGGGACAGGTAATAACTTTTGACTTAGAAGAGGGACAAACTATGAAGGTAGACAGCGGAAATATAGTCGCCTTTGAATCAACAGTAGACTATGATATTCAGAGAGTGGGGGGAATAAAAGCAATGGCATTTGGCGGAGAAGGAATGTTTCTCTCTATGTTAAGAGGGCCAGGAAGAATATGGATTCAAAGCGCTAATTTAGCTGATATTATAGCTAAATATAGTGTGGCAAAAAAATAGATTATTCTTTGAATTGCGCTACCCATTTTATGTTTGCTATTCCTTTGCCATTCTGAGGCGCTGTAAGCGTATAAAAAATAAATGAGATTCTTCGCCTTCGGCCCAGAATGATATGCAATAGGAGGGTCAGACCCTCCTATTTCGCGTCTAGCTGACACCCCTTTCTTTGTCATCCTGAGGCGTCGTAGACGCCGAAGGATTTCTCGAAATTTTTCGCGGAGCCTGCGCTGAGTGAAGTGAAGTGCTCCTATATTATGGGAGTTGCTATATTATGGGAGTATTATGGGAGTATTATGGGAGTTGAACTCCCATAATATTTTGTAATTTAAAGATATGATAATTCATCTTTATTTTTGTTTTATAAATTAAATTTACTCTTTTTTGACTTTTTATTTTTTGTTTGTTAAATTAAATAAAATGAATAATAAAATATCGGTTGTAGATTTAGAAGGATATTCAATAAAATTAGAAAAAAGCATTAAAGGGGTAGCTATAAAAATTTTAAAATTTTTGAAAAAGAAAAATATTTCAGTGGAAATTTATTTAGCTGGAAATCGGAAAATGCGATTTTTAAATAAGAAATTTTTAAACAAAGACAAGGTAGCTGATGTATTAAGTTTTAAAGAGCCGAAAGAATTTATTTACCCAAATTCTAAGTTTGATAAAATTGGCGAGATTTATCTTAACGTGGCCAATAGTCAACGACTAATAATTAACGATAGTCATAAATTATTAGTTCATGGCTTTCTTCATCTTTTTGACTTTCATCATTATAAAAGAGGTGATAGAATAAGGATGGAAAAAGTGGAGCAGAAACTGCTCCTTAAAATTCGAAGCATGAAATCTTTGACTGCAGATGCTACGCATTAAGCGTTATTAGGCGGGCCTGCCCGCATTGCTATGCGAAGCGTTGCAGGCGGGTAAAATAATATCTAAATTTTAATTTTCAAATGTTTAAAACTCGTGTTTTGAATTTTGGTCATTGAAATTTATTTCGGATTTAGAATTTCGGATTTATTTTTAATGTATATTACTGCACTAGACATTGGTTCAGCTCAAATTAAAACTTTAATAGCTAAAGTTAAAAAAGATGGCCACTTGGCTTTAGTTGGTGTTTTTAAAATGAGATCAGAAGGAGTCCGTAAAGGAGAAATTATTAATACTGAAGACGCTACTCGTTCAATAAATTTGGCTTTAGCTAAGCTTAAACATTTTAACAAAGCTGCCCTAAAAAATATTTTTGTTAATGTTGGCGGAAGTAATATGAAAATTCATAATTCACGGGGAATTATTGCAGTTTCTAGGGCTGACAGTGAAATTAGCCAGGATGATATTAGCAGAGTAATGAAGGCTTCTCAGACTATTAATTTATCTTCTAATAGAATGATTCTTCATACTCTTGCTCGCGAGTTTATTATTGATAATATTAACGACATTAGGGAGCCATTAGGAATGGTTGGCACTCGTTTAGAGGTAAATACTTTAATTGTTGACGCTTTTACTCCAGTTGTTAAAAATCTTATTAAATGCATTGAAACTGTCGGCGGTAATTTAGGTGGTTTAATTTATGGGCCATTAGTTTCTGCTCGCTCTGTTTTAACAAAAAATCAGAAAGATTTAGGAGTGGTTTTAATAGATATTGGTTTTGGAACCACTGGAATGGTTGTTTATGAAGAAGGCAAACTTTTAAATGCTTCTGTTCTTCCTGTTGGCGCTGGCAATATTACAAATGATTTAGCAATTGGGTTAAAATGTTCAATTGAAACTGCTGATACAATAAAACTTTCTTTTGGTTCTGCTTTAGCTAGCGGGGTTTCTAATAAGGAACGGATTGATATTTCTAAAATAGACGAGAATATTAAAGCGTCGCCAAGTAGAAAATTTATTTCTGAGATTATTGAAATTCGTTTGGTTGAAATTTTTGAATTTATTAATAATGATTTAAAGTTAATTGGTAAAATGGGCAAGTTGCCGGCCGGAGTTGTTTTGTGTGGAAGTTGCGCAAAAATGCCTGGAATTATTGAATTAGTAAAGCGGGAGTTAAAATTGCCGGCTCAGATTGGCATTCCAGAGATAAATATATTAGAATTAACTAATATGGAATTTGCTTCTCAGGTTGAAGATCCAGAATTTGCTACTGCAGTTGGATTATTGCTTTGGGGCAGGGACCAGACCACAAAAGACAATGATTGGTTTCCGCTTAAGAAATTTTCATTTAAAAATATTTGGAAATATTTTAAACCATAGAAAATGTAAAAATTAAAACGACTATATTATAATTTTCAATTTACAATTTTCAATTTTCATTGAATTTTCAATTTACAATTTTTTATGAAAACTAACGATAACAAATACCCTATCGCTAAAATTAAGATTATTGGCGTTGGTGGAGCTGGTGGCAATGCCATTTCAAGAATGAGTGGTGATTTTCCACGATCTATTGACTTAATTGCTGTTAATACTGATATTCAGGATCTTAATTATTGCAAGGTTAAAAAGAAAGTTCATATTGGCAAGGATATAACTAGGGGTTTGGGCACAGGAATGAACCCAGAAATAGGTCGCCAGTCAGTCGAAGAGAGCCGTTCTGAAGTTATTGCTTTTCTTAAGGGAGCTGACATGGTGTTTCTTACTGCTGGTTTTGGTGGAGGCACTGGAACAGGGGCTTTACCTGTTATTGCTGAACTTGCTAGAGAATTAGGAATTTTAACAATAGCGATTATTACTAAGCCGTTTGGCTTTGAAGGGGCGCAGCGAAATCAAATTGCTCAAGAAGGAATTATGAAGATTAGAGACAGGGTTGATACTTTAATTACTATTCCCAATGATAGAATTTTTTCCTTAATTAATAAGGATACTTCATTGGTTAAAGCTTTTGAAAAAATTGATGAGATTTTAAATAACTCAGTTAAGGGAGTTGCTGAAATAATAATGAATCCCGGCATTGTTAATGTGGATTTTGCCGATGTTAAAGCAATCATGGAAGATGCTGGTTCGGCAATTATTGGCATTGGATCTTCCAGTGGTCAGGAGCGAGCTATAAGCGCCGCTAATCAGGCGATTAATTCACCTCTTTTAGAGACCTCAATTGATGGCGCCAAAGGTATTCTTTTTAGTATTTCTGGGCGTCGAGATTTGAAAATGAATGAAATTAATGACATTGCCAGGTTGATTTCTGAAAACGCTGACTCTGCTGCCAAAATAATTTTTGGCACTTACAATGACAGAAAGGTTAAAAAGGGGCATATTAAAATAACTCTTATTGCCACAGGTTTTGATAGTATCTTAAATAAAAATAATAATATAACTGGTTTATTTAGCTCAATTAATTATGGAAGTGTGTCTGCTTCTTCATTTTTATCTAAAGATAATAAAGAAATAGAAGATGACAGCAAGCAAGATAATAAAGAGCAAGAAATAAATAAAGAAAATAAACTTGGAATTAAAAAAAAATTAGACGATACCTGGGATATTCCTACATTTTTAAGGAGAAAGAGAAAAAGGTAAAAGAATTTAGAATATAGAATTTAGAATTTAGGGAGATGCAACGAGAATTTAGGATATAGAATTTAGGATTTAGGGGAAATATAAATTAAAATTTATCCCTATATCCTATATTCTAAATTCTAATCCCTCGTCGTATTATTCCCTAAATTCTATATTCTATATTCTAACTCCTCGTTTGTTTTATGTTTAGAAAAATTTATAAACGGAATGGTCAAATAGCGCCATTTAAACTTGAAAAAATTACACAGGCCATCTACAAGGCCTCTGTTGCTGTTGGGGAGCCAAATTGGCAATTGGCGAATGATTTTTCTAAAGAAGTTGTTAGGCGGCTTGAAAAGAAAACAAAAAAAGGAGCCGTTCCTATGGTTGAAGAAATCCAGAATATGGTTGAACAAGTTTTAATAGAAAAAGCTCATCCACGGGTGTCTAAGTCTTATATTTTATATCGTCAACGCAGGGCAGAAATTCGTCAAGAAAAAAAACAAATTCTCAATAAAGCTGAAATTGATGAAGTTGATAAAAAATTTAGCATCAATGCTTTGCGACTCTTAGCTTCCCGTTATCTCAGGAAAGAAGATGGAAAAATTATTGAATCGCCTAAGGAACTTTTTAAAAGAGTTGCTGTTCATACGGCTCTCCCATCGCTTTTTTATGATGTTAAAATTTATAAAAGTCGAGGGAAAGGAGCAGAGTATTGCTTTGAAGATTTTGATTCTAAAAAATTTGAAGATAAGTTTTTTATTGGTAAATATAAACTTAATCAATTTCATTTAGATGCTTTGCATCGGCTTTATAATCGTTTTGCTAAAAATCGACAAATTAAAATTTCTTGGCTTAATTTTTTGGACTTATTAAAGAAAAATTATTTTTTAAAATATGAAAATGAAATTAATTCTTATTATGATTTAATGATTAATCAACGATTTTTGCCAAATACACCAGCTTTAGCGAATTTTGGCAGTCACTTAGGAATGGGTTCAGCTTGTTTTACCTTAAGTGTTGAAGATTCTATAGATTCCATAATGAATACTTTAAAGTCAGCGGCTATTATTTTTAAATCTGGCGGAGGGGTTGGTTATAATTTTTCTAATTTACGACCAGAAGACGATTTTATTAAAACAACTAACGGCACCTCTTCTGGTCCGATTAGCTTTATGTCAATATTTGATAAAATGACTGAAGTAATAAAACAGGGGGCTATGCGACGCGGAGCGAATATGGGAATAATGAATTCCAATCATCCAGATATTGAAAAATTTATTAAAGCCAAAGAAGGAAATAAAGGCCTAAAGAATTTTAATATTTCAATAATGCTTATGCCGGAGTTTTGGGGGGCTTATAAAAAAAATGAAACATATAATTTAATAAATCCGCGAACTGGAAAGCCGGTTAAAGAAATCAATAGCCGTCAACTTTTTGACATCATTAGCCATCAGGCGTGGGAATCAGCTGAACCTGGGGTTTTATTTTTTGACCGAATTAATGAATATAATCCATTTTTAAAATCTTTAGGACCGATTGAGGGCACTAATCCATGTAGCGAGCTCCCGCTTTATCCAAATGAATCCTGCAATTTAGGCTCCATCAATGTCTGGGCATATTTAAAGAAAAATGGTGACAAAAAACCAAAATTTAACTGGGGGCAATTAGAGCGCGACATTAAAATTGCTACTCGTTTTCTGGACAATGTAATTGATGTTAATAAATATCCGTTGAAAGAAGTTGAAGAAATGACACTAAATACCAGAAAGATTGGACTGGGGCTGATGGGCATAGGGGACTTGCTTTATGAACTGGAAATTACTTACGCTTCTAAGAAAAGTCTAAAATTTATGGAAGAATTGATGGAGTTTATTAATTATTATTCTAAGGAAACTTCAGTGGATTTATCAAAAGAACGCGGTCGGTTGCCTTATTTTGATAAATCATTTTATAAAGATGGAAAATTGCCATTTGCTGGTTTAAAAGATAAAAAATCTTGGCATTTTGACTGGCTTGCATTAATTAAAAAGATTAAAAAATATGGCATAAGAAATTCAGGCACCACTACTATTGCCCCGACTGGCTCTATTTCTATGCTGGCTGGCATATCCTCTGGCATTGAGCCAGTTTATAGTTTAGTTTTTGAAAAAAATGTGGCTTTAGGCAGTTTTTATTATGTTGACCCGGTTTTTGAAGAAGTAATGAGAAAAACCGGTTTAATGGACGAGGATTTAATTACTGACATCGTTCGTTTTGATGGCGGTATTCGCCATATTTCTTATATCCCGGAAAAATATAAAAAAATATTTGTTACTGCGATGGATATTGCGCCAGCTGATCATGTCAGGGTTTTAGCGACTTTCCAAAAATGGGTTGATTCCGCAATTTCTAAGACTAATAATTTTCCCGCTGAAGCCACTGTTGACGATATTAAAAAGGTTTATCTTTTAGCTTATGAATTAGGATGCAAAGGCATTGCTGTTTATCGCGATAAGTCTCTGCATACTCAAGTTTTGATTAGTGGAAGTACCAAAAAGAAACCAAAAGATATTCAAAGATTATCTGTTGTTGAAAAAGATGAAAAAATAAAGGGCTTGGTTATTTATCATGAAGCAGGAGCGTCAAAGGTATCTGACTTAGATAAAGTTGAAGCGGAAAAATATCAAAATAATAATTTAAACGAAACAAAAGATTGTCCTAATTGTAAAATTGCTTTAATTCGCCAAGAGGGTTGTTTTAAATGCCCGTCTTGCGGGTGGGGAATGTGTTAGATTAGAAATTTATTTTATTATCAGTTTGCGCAAATTTGAATAATTTGTTATTTTAAAATTATGAATAAAAAATATTCAATAATTATTTTAGTTTTAATTGTCATTTTAACGGTGGCGGGTAGTTTTTTTATTTATCCAAAAAATTTGGGAGAGCAATTTAGGCCTTGGAAATTGGGCTTGGATTTAGTTGGTGGCAGTCATTTAGTTTATGAAGTGGATATGTCTCAGGTTAGCAAGGAAGACAGAACTTCAACTATGAATGGTTTAAGGGAAATTATTGAAAAACGAGTTAATTTGTTCGGCGTTAGCGAACCTAGAGTAACTACTAGTAAAAAAGATGATTCTTTTCGTTTAATTATTGAATTGGCTGGAATTAAAGATGTTAACGAAGCGATAAGAGAAATCGGATTAACTCCAGTTTTAGATTTTCGTGAAACGCGAACGGTTATAAACGATTTGAATGAGAATAGAGAGACAATGCAATTTATTCCTACTAAACTTACGGGTCGTTATATTGAGGGGGCTCATTTAAGTTTTGATTCTATTACGCGAGAACCGCAAATTAATATTCGGTTTAATGACGAAGGAGCGAAAATTTTTGAAGAAATAACTAAAAATAATGTTGGAAGGCCATTAGCGATTTTTCTTGACAATGAGCTTATTGAGATGCCGATAGTAAGAGAAAGAATTACTGGTGGTCAGGCTCAAATTACAGGAAGGTTTACGGACGAAGAAGCTAAAGAAATGGTTCAACGTTTTAATGCTGGAGCTTTGCCCGCGCCAATTAATTTAGTTAGTCAATATAATATTGGAGCAAGTTTTGGGGAAGAATCTTTAGAAAAAGTAATAAAAGCAGGCGCTATTGGCTTAATTTTGGTGATGATTTTTATGCTTTTTTATTATCGGAGTTTTGGAATTTTTGCTGCTTTGGCGCTTATAAGTTATACTATTTTAACTCTTGCGGTTTTTAAAGGACTAGGAATTACTATGACTTTAGCTGGTATTGCTGGATTTATTCTTTCTATTGGAATGGCTGTTGATGCTAATATATTGATTTTTGAAAGAACTAAGGAAGGGCTTAAAAAAGGTTTTTCGCGACTTTCAGCAATAGAAGGAGGGTTTAGGCGAGCTTGGCCGTCAATTCGCGACTCTAATGTCGCTACTATTATTACTTCGGTAATTTTATATTATTCTACCACAAGTTTTGTGCAAGGATTTGCCTTGGCGCTTTTGATTGGCGTTTTAATTTCAATGTTTAGCGCGATTATAATAACAAGAACAATGTTGAGAGTATTTACGAAATAGAATTTAGGATATAGGATTTAGAATTTAGGGAAATGTAACGAGAATTTAGAATTTAGTATTTAGGATTTAGAATTTAGGGAGATGCAACGAGAATTTAGGATATAGAATTTAGGATTTAGGGGAAATATAAATTAAAATTTATCCCTATATCCTATATTCTAAATTCTAATCCCTCGTCGTATTATTCCCTAAATCCTATATTCTATATTCTAAATCCTTGATGTTATCCTTAAATCCTAAACTCTAAATCCTAAACAAATTCAAATGATTAAAATTCAAAATTCAAAACTAAATTAAATTATGAACATAAACATTATTGCTAAAAGAAATATATTCTTTTTTATTTCTGGATTTTTAGTTTTAGCTAGCATTGTTGCAATTGCGGTTTTTGGACTTAGACCGGGAATTGATTTTGTTGGCGGCACTTTATGGCATTTACGACCGGTGGTTAGTGATATGCAATTAACAGCTAATGACATTAAAACTTTTTTTAAAGAAGAATTAGGAGTAAAAAATATAACTGTTTATCCATCTGATGATAAAAGTTTTTTAATTCGGCTCGGATATGTTTCTGAGGCTAAACATCAACAGTATCTGCAGGCATTAAATGTAAAATTTGGAGAAATGGAGGAATTGCGTTATGAGTCAATTGGCCCTGCTATTGGAAAAGAATTAAGAACAAAAGCTATTTGGGCCGCGATTCTTGTAATTTTAGGAATTTCTTTATATGTTATTTTTGCCTTTAGAAAGGTGTCTCATCCGATTAAATCTTGGAAATATGGAGCTATTACTTTAATAACACTTTTTCATGACGTTGCAATACCGCTTGGCTTTTTAGCAGTTTTTGGTTGGCGATTTGGCATTGATTTGGATACTAATTTTATTGTCGCTCTTTTGGTGGTTATGGGTTTTTCAGTCCATGACACTATAGTAGTCTTTGATAGGATTAGAGAAAATATTTTGATTAATCGTCATAAGCTTAAACTGGAAGTAATTATAAATCAAAGCATTAATCAGACAATGATGCGCTCAATTAACACGTCGCTTACTTTGATATTTGTGTTATTAGCCGTATTTTTCTTAGGGCCAGTTTCTTTAAAATACTTTATTTTAGTAATATTAATTGGAACAATTATAGGTACTTATTCGTCAATTTTTATCGCTAGTCCGTTATTATTGGTTAGTAGTTCGTCAAAAGCTAATGATTCTACGAATTAAATGGCTTGTTATTTTTGAAATGACTCAAACGCGCTGAACCCGCGCGTCAAATCATCTAGGCTAATATTAAACACTTTGACAATTTTTTGTATTGTA
>CAYNMK010000013.1:0-14299 GCA_964398445.1 uncultured Candidatus Saccharibacteria bacterium
ATTGAAGCGTTTACCCAAGCAGAAGACAAAGAAACTTTTTTGATTTTTTCTTTAGACTGAGAAGTGATGACTTCTTCCCGCGTGTATCTCTGCGAGCAGGGATTTTTCCGTTTAGTACATCGTAAATAGTTATGCCCCTTTTGTGTTTCCGTAGTAATAAAACAACCACACTCACCGCAATGGAAAAATCCTCTATACGCATACGGCTTTAATTTTCGTCCCTTTGGTTTGGATTTCTGTTTCATCACTTCTTGGCATTTATCAAAAAGTTTCTTTGTAATAATCGGTTTATGCTTTCCGTCATACAATTCGCCGTTATATTCAATCATTCCATAGTAGATTTTGTTTTTCAGCATATACTGATAATTTGAGACGGAAAGCGTTTTGCCTTTCTTGCCAACCAAGCCGGCTTTGTTGATAATCTTTCGGATTTGAGCGAGCGGGTATTCGCCAGTGGCGTATATTTCAAAAGCCCGCTTGATGTATTTCGCTTTTTCTTTATCAACAACAATACAGCGATTATTTTTATCGTTTATATATCCTAATGGCGCCCAAGCGGGCCATATTCCATTTCTTAATTTCTGGCGAATACCCCTCTTTATATTTTCCGAAAGATTATCAACATAATATTTTGATTGCCCAAAAGCAATGGACAGCATAAATTTTCCCTGTGGTGTCGGATCAAACCAAAAAGTTGGAAATTTTAGCACGGTAATTTTACCTGTATCTACCAAATAAATTATTCGTCCGCCGTCTATACTGTTTCTTGCTAAACGGTCGGGGTGCCACGCTAAAATTCCTTCTGCTTCGTTTTTCTCTATGCTTGCCACCATTTCATTAAAAATTTCTCTGCCTGGCTCTTTGGCTGTTTTGCTTTCCACAAATTCACGGACAATATTCAGCCCTTCTTTTTTGGCGTATTCTCGCAACTCAAACATTTGCGCCTCAATAGAAAGCACTTGTCGTTCTGGTTCGTCCGTGGATTTACGAGCATAGAGAAAAAACTTTTTGGTTTGTAAATTTAAGTTGTCCATATTGTTTTTAAATTAGTTTTTGGGCAATCAAAGAAAAATACGCTCAACCTTTCGCCAAAGGCGAAAGAAAAAAGATTGGTTTGCAAAATTTCATTTTGCCAGAGCTTTGCTCTGTGAACTTCCGCATTGCCGACCGCACGCTGGCGTGCGACTTCAAAAATGCCTTTAAAATAGCGGAAAAATACCATGCCGAGGCGCTTTACGCCAAGGCAACTTCTTATGATTTCGCAAAAAGTGAAAACTGGCGGTGTTTCTTGGACGATGTTCGAACTTTCTTCGCCGAAAATCCGAACCCTGAATTTTAAAATTTGAAATCCAATCGCTCGGGCGGGCAAAAAGGAAGGAGGTCTGGGGGAAGGAATTTTTGCCCGCCCTCGCTTTTCCGCCACCGTCGAATTTCGTATTTCGCTTTGCGAAATGCGCCGCCAAAGAATTTGTTTGATTGTTTTTATAAAATTTGGTATCATTATATTGAAAACATAACACATTACTATTATACTATCAAATAAATGAAACTATGGCAATAGAAATAAACATAGGTGAAAACATAAAGAAGCAACGGGCAAAAATAGGTTTGTCGCAAGAGGATTTTGCCAAAAAATCCGGCGTAAAATACACTACTCTAACAAAAATTGAGAGTAATGTGATAAAAAAGCCGTCCGTTATGATTATGTCTAAATTGGCCAAAGCGTTCGGCGTTTCAATTGAGGATTTAATAAAGTAGTTTTATGAACAGATCATTATTAGGCAAACAAGTTAATAAGGAAGTGATTGATGAGCTTAAAAATAATACACAAGCTCTATTATCTTTTTTACAAAATCAAAATGATGGAACGATTGTTTATGCTTTGGAAAAATTAGGAAGGTTAGAAAATGGTTATAGCAAAGAGCCTTTACTAAGTTTATTAAATAATCAAAACGAAAATATCAGAACCTTATCAATAAAAAATCTCGCCAAAATAGGCGATGTGTCTCTTTTACCTACTTTTGTTAAACACGCTCATTCAGACCAGAGCACGGAAGTAAGAAGAGAATCCGTTTCTGCGGTTGGTAGATTAAGAAATGAAAAAGCAATCCCAGTTTTAGTTGGGTTTTTGAAAGACAACGATCCAAAAGTGGTAATGCAAGCCATTAGAGGGTTACTTGTCTTTTCAGATAGGGACGAGGTAAAGCAGGGGTTAAAAAAATTGCTTGATCACCCGAACGAGTTGATAAAAGAAGTAATAAATAAGGAAGTTAATGGTTTTAGTTATAAATCTAATAGCTTGCAAAAACACGACGAGTTTCCTTCTTTTTTACGAAATACAATAGTGCAAGGCGATGTACAAGAAGTTTTAAAATCTGTTCCCGATGAGTCAATACACCTGACATTTACTTCGCCGCCATATTATAACGCAAGGGATTATTCAATTTATCAGAGTTACGATGAATATTTAAAAATATTAGAAAATATTTTTAAAGAAGTGCACCGCGTTACTAAAGATGGTAGATTTTTTGTCCTTAACACTTCGCCGATTATCATTCCTCGCATAAGTAGAGCCCATGCTAGTAAAAGATATCCTATTCCTTACGACACACACCCATTATTAGTAAAAATGGGTTGGGAATTCATTGATGATATTGTTTGGTTAAAATCCGAAGCGAGTGTTAAAAACAGAAACGCGGGCTTTCTTCAGCATAGAAAACCTTTAGCATATAAGCCAAATGCAGTAACTGAAATGTTAATGGTTTACAGAAAAAAATCTGATAAATTGATAGATTGGAATATCCAGCAGTATAGCTGGGACAAAGTTAAAAATAGTAAAGTATTAGATAAATACGAAACATCAAATGTTTGGCGTATTGATCCGACATTTGATAAAATACATAGTGCTGTTTTTCCACTAGAATTGTGTAATAGAGTAGTTAAATTTTATTCTTTTATTGGTGATTTGATTTTTGATCCCTTCGCTGGTAGCGGCACACTTGGTCGAGCGGCCATAAATTTAAATCGTCACTTTTTTCTCACCGAAAAAGAACCGAAATATATTAATAGGATTAAGGAAGAATTAAATAAAAGCACTAATTTATTTAATTTAAAAGATAGTCAACCTAATTTTGTTAACCTTAAAAATTTTAGTAAATTATTTAAAGAAACAATATGACAATAACAGAACAAGTCGCAAAAAATATAATCAGAAAATTACTAAAAGGAGAGGATTATAGAATTGAAGTTGTAACGCTAATAAATGCGGAATTTTTACAATTTGCCGTTGATTTTTTTAAAAAAGTCATTGATGCGAAGCTCAAAAGCAAAGATATAACAGTAGATTGGTATAAAAAAGAATTTCTTAATCCTGATTTGCCAGCTAGAGATATTGCAATTAATTCGGGATTAAACGAAAAGACAATCCACAATATGTTTAATTCCTCAACAAAGGAAATTGTGATTGACGCCTCAAATGAACATTATGACGCCCTTTATGAGGCGATTAAAAATCTTGTAGATACAGAACACGATCTCGATCTCACATTAACTATTAAATTTAAGGGAGTAAGTGTTGATTTAAATGTTAGCGAAAGTTTAATCGTGATAAATACACTAGCAGTAAAAAGAGCCGCATTAAGAGGTGGTTTATGGAGTACAGCTGGCAAAAGAGTTGAAAAACCTTTAATGCAGACACTCTGCAAATTATATGGTGTATCTAACAATAATTATTCCCTGAAAATAAAGGGTAAAGAAATCGCAGAAGACGATTTTGAAAGAGAGATTGATTTTTATTTAATTGAAGGTAAAAATCAACACAAATGCGAAATTAAACTAATGGGGCGAGGCAATCCGGAAAGTGCCGACGCTGTTATAGCAAGGGATAGCAGAGTTTTTGTGGCAGACAAACTCTCGGATACAAACAAAAAACAATTAAATAGCCGAAAAGTTGAGTGGGTTGAATTAAGAAGCGACGGCGGATTTAGAAGATTTGAAACTGTTTTGGATCACTTGAAAATCCCGCATGAAAGATTGCCGGAAAACATTGACAAAAAATTAGAGGCTGTTTTTAAAGAAATTTTTAAATAAATGACTTTTCCACCACATCTTGATTATTTAAAAAATACAGATATCGTTTGGTTTAATCCATGTTGGGGTTATTATGGTTTTTGGAAAAGACTTGCCCAATTTCGTCAGGAAAAAGGATTTGATTTTAAAACCGCATGGTTGGATAGAGGAATGAAAAGAAATAAAGAATTGTACGCAACAGCTTTATTAGCTTTATCGATGCAACAAGATGTTCCGACAAAACACGGTTGGTGGTTTACTAAATCGCCACAGGACCCGCCAGATGGAGTTATAGGAACTATTTTAGAAAACAAAATCGGAAATATTATAAATGTTCGCGAGGTAGAAGTTGTTGAATATTTTGACGGACAGATATTAGAGACCTTGAAAGATAAAATGAAGGATAAATCGTATGAACCAAACACGGTACTGGTTTGTCTTTTATCACCAAACACTACAGGGTTAATTGATTTAAAATCTTTATCACAACAGATTCAGCAAGTTAAATTTCCGTTGTCGTATATTTTCGCAGTATTTCATAGTTTTGAAATATCCTCTTTACCAAAGAATCCAGCCTTAGAAAATTTAGTAAAAACAACTTTTGTTCAACTTTCGCCCGAATATGTAATCGTCAATTTTTCTCCCCATATAATTTGCAAATCTTGGCTTAAAGGGAAAGAACAATCTTGGCTTAAATTTATAGGGCGAGGCAAAAATACGAATTTTCAAAAAGTTACAGTGGATAGTACTCCGAAATTATTTGATTGATAAAATGCGGCGTGCCAACGAAGTTGGCACGAAATTCGGCGGTGGCGGAAAAGCGAGGGCGGGCAAAAATTCCTTCCCCCAGACCTCCTTCCTTTTTGCCCGCCCGAGCGATTGGATTTCAAATTTTAAAATTCAGGGTTCGGATTTTCGGCGAAGAAAGTTCGAACATCGTCCAAGAAACACCGCCAATTAGGAAATGAAGCAGTTGGCTCGCCCGCTACGCGGGCTCGTCAGCCAATTTTAATCGCAAAATTGAATTTTTTGTCTTTGTTTTGTAAAATAAAACAGCCAGAAGCGGACTTTTCGAATTTTTATTGATTAAATTCATTTTATTTAGTAGTATTGGAATAGAAGCAATAATCTCATTTACTATAATATTGTCAAAACTTTATAGATATGATAAGTGGAAAAATTATCAGTGAAAACATCAAAAAATTACGCAATAAACTTAGCTTAACGCAAGACGACTTAGTCAAGAAATCTGACATTAAATATGCAACGCTTATGAATAGCAAAAGCGTTGTGCTTAATAAGCCAAGCGTCTAAACTGTGGCGAAAATTGTTAAGGTGCTCGGTGTATCAATTGAGGATTTAATTAAGTAAACTTATGGAAAGTGAAAAATTCTTTTTTAAAAAAGAGATGCCTCAAAATCCAGAATTCCAAAAAAACAAAGAAAAGGAATCAAGGGAGGTTTATATCAACGAGACATTCGTAGAAGTAAGGAATAAATTATGAGAATATCTCCCTAATTTTTACAGAGATATACCGACAAAACTGGATTATCAAGACAATACAGAAGACTTGAAAATAAATTATCATTTTGAGGATGAAAGTTTAAATATAAACATTCAAACTCCAGAAGATCTCTCTGGCAAAACTGTTGATAGTTTAAAAAGAATGGAGAGTATTTTTTTGGTTTTTCATGGTGTTGCAGAAAATGAAACTATCCTTAAAAAGATGCAAGATTTTTTCTTTTTGTCCCATGAATATATTCATGGGATCAACCAAATTCTACTAAAAGAATATCGACCTAATATTTTCAAATACATACCGCTATTCAAGATATTAAAATAAATCAAATGTTAAAATCTCCAATTATTTCAATAATTAAAAAAACAATGCCAGCCGTGGTGTCAATTTCGGTTTTTAAGTGTTTTAAGGAAATTGAAAAAAAGATTTTAATTGATATTGACACAGATAATGGTGGTTCGGGTTTTTTTGTTGATAAAAAAGGAATTATTATAACCAATAAGCATATAATTCCGGGCCTTAAAGCTGAATATATAATAATTACTAATGACAACAAGAAATTTAAGGCGGAAATTTTAGCTCGCGACCCTATTAATGATGTTGCTGTGCTTAAAATTATAGGAACACAAAAAAATTTTCCAATTATAAAACTTGGCGATTCTTCTAAGTTAGAATTGGGCGAAACTGTTATTGCTATTGGCAATGCCCTGGGTATGTTTAAAAATACAGTTTCAACTGGAATTATTTCAGGTCTTTCTCGTTCAATAACCGCCCGAACGGATTCAAAGTCGCCGATTCAAGAAATGCGCGGCTTGATTCAAACTGATGCGGCAATCAATCTTGGTAATTCTGGTGGGCCGTTAATAAATATTAAAGGCGAGGTAATTGGAATTAATACAGCGGCTATTTTTCAGGCTGAAAATATCGGTTTTGCTTTGCCGATTAATGAAGTTAAGCGAGACTTAAAAGAATTGGAAAAATACAAAAAGATTCAACGGCCGTTTTTAGGGGTTCGCTACATTCTTATTAATGAGAATATTAAAAATAAATTTAATCTTTCTGTTGATTATGGTGCTTTACTTATTAATGAAAACCCGCGGGAAAAAGCGGTTATTAGCAATAGTCCAGCTGAGTGCGCTGATATTAAAGATAAAGATATTATTTTGAAATGTAATGATGAAAAAATTTTTCAGGATAAAACAATTCAGGATTTTTTGGAAAAGCTTAGGGTAGGGGATATTTTGAAATTAAAGATTCTCAGAAATAAAAAAGAATTTGAAGTAAAAGTAAAATTAGCCGAACGGAAATAAAAATAATTTTAACTTATTTTCTTTCTATTTAAAACTTTTTTAATCGCTTCTGTAATGCTTTTAACATCCATTCCATATTTTTGCATTAGTTCTTTGGGTTTGCCTGATTCGCCAAAAGTATCTTGCATTCCGACAAATTCTATTGGAGTTGGATAATTTTTCGCTAAAACTTCGGCAACGGCCCCGCCTAAGCCTCCAATAATATTGTGTTCTTCAATTGTTACTATGGCATTGGTTATTTTAGCTAATTCAATTATTTTTTTTGTGTCAATTGGTTTGATAGTGTGGTTATTTAAAATAATTACTCCAACACCGTTTTTTTCTAAATTGCGAGCCGCTAATAAGGCATTGTATAAAATTGGCCCACAACCAATAATTAATACTTCTGGCGTCTTGGATTTATAAAAAATCTCTGCTTTACCAGGGATAAATGGTGTTTCTTTATCTGTGAAAATTGAAGTTTTTTCGCGATTAAATCGTAAATAAATAGGTCCCCAGATTTTTGCTGCTGTAATAGTTGCTTTTTCTGCTTCAATGGCATCACAAGGAACAATTACTGTCATATTCGGTATTGTTCGCATTGTAGCAATATCTTCTATTGCTTGATGAGTGGCGCCGTCAGGTCCCACTGAAATGCCAGAATGATGACCGGCAATTTTCACATTAGAATCATTATAAGCAATTGTTGTCCTGATTTGTTCCCAATTTCTGCCCGGTGAAAAAGCGGCGTATGAAGAAATAAACGGAATTTTGCCTGAAATTCCAAGTCCCGCGGCAATCGCTGCCATATTTTGCTCTCCTATGCCTACTTGGATAAATCTTTCTGGAAATTTTTCGGCAAACCAATGTGACCGCGTTGATTCTGATAAATCAGCGCATAAAACAACTACATTGGGATTTTCTTCGCCAGCAAAAACCACGCCACGACCGTAACCATCACGAGTTGGTTTTTGTTTTATCTCTTTATTAAAAATATTGTCTGATAATTTTATATTTTTATTTAACATATTTTAGCTTGTCGTTGTTGTAGTTATTGTCACCATTGCACTCATATTCATTTTCAATTTTTCCGCTTAAAGTTCTTAATTCTTTTAATGCTTGTTTTGATTGTTCTTTGTTTGGTGGAATTCCGTGCCAACTTGGATCAAATTCCATAAAACTTACTCCTTTGCCGGGAGTTGTATGCGCGATAATCACGGTTGGTTTCTCAAAAATTGACTTGGCTTCGTTTATGGCATCAACAAATGTCTCAATATTATGTCCGTCGGTTTCTAAAACATGCCAGCCAAAGCTTTCGTATTTATCGCGAAGCGGCTCAAGGGGCATTATATCTTCTGTAAAACCATCTATCTGAATATTATTTCGGTCAATTATTGCTGTTATATTGCTTAAACGATTTTTTCCGGCAAACATTACTGCTTCCCAAATATTCCCACAGTTTTGCTCTCCATCAGACATTAAGCAATAAATTTTATATTTTTTGTCGTTCATTTTAGCTGTTAGCGCTATTCCAATTGATTGAGATAGTCCTGAGCCTAATGGTCCGGAAGTTGTTTCTACTCCTGGCAAATGACGGCGATGAGGGTGGCCTTGAAGTCTACTGCCTAGGTTTCGCAAAGTTTTTAATTCTTTAATAGCAAAGTATCCTGATCGCGCCATTGCTGCGTAACGAACAGGGCAAATATGGCCGTTAGATAAAATTAATCTGTCTCGCTCAGGCCAATTTGGCTCTTTTGGGTTATGATTTAAAATATGAAAATAAAAAGCCGTAAAAATGTCAGCCATTCCGAGTGGTCCAGCTGAATGTCCTGAGCCTGCTTGTTCTAGCATTTTAATAATATCTTGGCGAATTGTATTTGCCATTTCTTCAAGTCGCTTTAATTTATTTTCGTGTAAAATTTCCATAATTAAAGATTTTTTAATTTATTAAATGTTTTTTTTGGATTTTTACTGTTCCAAATATAAGAACCGACCACCAATCTGTTTGCGCCCATTTTTTTTAATAAGTTTGCGTTATTAAAATTTACTCCTCCATCAATTGATATTATAACATTTGGATATTTTTTGCGGAAATTTTTTATTTTATTTAAAACTGCATTATTAAATTGCTGGCCTTGAAATCCGATTTTAACAATTCCCATAAATTGAATGAAATTAATTCGTCCAATCCATTTATCTAAAACTTTGTTTGATGTTCCGATATTTAAAGCAATACCGATTTCAACACCGTTGTCCCGGCAAAGGCGGATTATATTCTCTAAATTTTGCGTTGATTCAATGTGAATAATTAATCGTTTAACGCCTGTGTTAATCCAGTCAGAAATAAATTTCTCTGGTTCGTTAATCATCATATCAATCTCCACAAAACGCGAATTAATACGGATTAAATCATTTGAGTTATTCCAGCTTTTATGTGGAACAAATTTGTTGTCAGTAATATCAATTTGAATCCAGGAAGTAAATTTATTAGCAAGATTAATTTTTTTATTAATCTCGCCCCATTCTTTTTCAAGAATAGCAGGGATTATCTGCATAATTTTTTGTAATTCAAAGAAGGTGTAATAATTTTTTATTTTAATTTATCGTTTCTTTCTTAAATTTTTTAATTGTTTTCCGGTTAAAATTTAAAATTTTTTAATCGCAATTATAAAATAAGGTTTTCAATCTTTTTAATTCTGCGAATATGCCTTTCCCCCTCGCTAAAATCCGTTTTTAGCCAAATTTTTATTGCTTGCTTGGCCTGTTCTTTTTCTAAAAAACTTGCCCCTAAAGAAAGAATATTAGCATTATTATGTTCGCGAGAAAGTTTGATTATTTCTTCAGGTCCGCCGTAAAAAACCGCTGCTCTTATTCCTTTAATTTTGTTGGCAGTTATTGCCTCGCCTTGGCCAGAGCTGCCTAAAATAATTCCGCGATTTTGTTCAGGATTTTCAGCTACTTTTTTAGCAACTGGCAAAATAAAATCAGGATAATCGTCTTTTTCATTATAATTGTTATTGCCAAAATCAACGACTTGATAACCGTTTTTATTTAAATAAATTTTGAGAATTTCTTTAAGATTAAATCCTTGATGATCAGCGCCGAGATAGATAATCATATTTAATAATAATTTCTTTATCCATTATTAATGAATTTATAATAATACGGTAATATTTTCAACATGTTTTATTAGTGTTGATACATATCCAGCTTCGTTGTCATACCAGGAAAGAATTTTAACTAAGTCTCCGTCAATTACTTTTGTAAATTTTAAATCAACAATCGCGCCGTATGGTTCACCGATAACATCAGAAGAAACAATTTGGTCTTCAGTTATTTTTAAAATTCCTTTCCATTGCGGTGAATTGGCTGATTTTCTAAGAATGTTGTTTATTTCTTCAATTGAAGTTTTTCTTTTGGCAACAAAAGTAATGTCAGCAATGGAGCTGCTGACTACTGGCACTCTCAAGGCAATACCGTCAAATTTTCCATCTAATCCTTTAATTACTTTAGTCACGGCTTTTGCTGCGCCGGTAGTGGAAGGAATAATATTTTGAGCTCCGGCTCTGCCCCGGCGAAAATCGTTGCCTTTTACTGGTGAATCAACTATGGCTTGAGTAGCAGTATAAGCGTGAACAGTATTAAGAATTGCTTTTTCAATGCCTGGATTTTCAGATAAAATTGCGATTATTGGTGAAACCGCGTTGGTTGTGCAGGAAGCGTTAGAAGAGATATTAATAGTTTTTAATTCGCCCTCATTAATTCCCATTAAAATAGTTTTTCCAAGCGTCCCATCTGCGTCTTTAGCAGGCGCCGTAAGAAGTACTTTTTTTGCCCCAACGTCTAAATGAATTTTAGCTTTTTCAAATGATTCAAACGCGCCGGTTGATTCAATTACGATGTCAATTCCTAATTTTCCCCATGGCAATTTAGCAGGATCTTTTTCTTGAAAAAGTTTTATTTTTTTGTTGTCAATAATTAATTCTCCTTGTTCGTTATTTTTCGGCTTTTGATGCCTGATACTTGATATATGACGATTATATTGACCATAAACTGAGTCATACTTTAGTAAATAAACGAGATTATCAATATCGCTTAAATCATTGATTGCGATAATTTCAAAATTGAAATTACCAAAACTTTGCCGAAAAAATAATCGGCCAATCCTGCCAAATCCGTTAATAGCGATTTTAATCATAGTTAAGTAATTTCTTTTAATAATTTATCAATCTCCTTTGGAAATTTAATAGCTTTACGATAAATCTTATCAGCCAATTTTTCGTTATAACTATGAGCAATAAGATTTCTATTATCTAAAAATTCAAACCAATCTTCTACACTATTAATTATTTCTAATTTTACTCCCTCTCTAATACAATTTTTGGGACTTTTACATTCAAAGCCTTGATCCCTAATGTATTCTTGAATCGTTTTCCATGTCAATTCAAAAGTAAATTCAAATCTTTGAATGGTAGCATCTTTGTGAATTCTGGTTGGAGAAAGTTTGCCTGCTTCTTTTAGTCTTTGGTTGGCTTTTTTTAAATTTTCAGTTAAATTTTGAAGCTTGTTCATAGTTTTTTTGTTTTAGACAAAGCTACTTTTCTAAAATTAGATGACACTAAAGAGAAATCTACAATATCTATTTTATAAGGAATATTAGATTCTTCCAAAGCTTCTTCAATTAAAACTTTAATATTTGAAGGAACTAATTTTTTGCCCCAAATCCCTATGTCATAATCACTATATTTTTTATGCTTGTTAGTTGCCCTAGAGCCAAAAATAAACGCTTGATATTGTTTCGGGTTAATGTGCTGAAAAATAATCTTTTTAATTTCTTTATTTGTTTCTCGTGAAATCTTTGCTATTATCATATTTAATATTATACTATTGCGTTAAATGAAAAACAACAATGCCAAAGGCTACTGCCACATTTAACGACTCTTTTTTGCCTTTCATCGGAATTTCTAAAATTTTGTTAGCTTTTTTAAGAATTGATAATGGCAGTCCTTTAATTTCATTTCCTAAAATTAAGCAGAATTTAGAATTTAAAATATAGGATTTTGATAATTTATAGTACGGCATAGATTTTTTTGATTGTTCAATAGCAAAAATTTTATATTTATCTTTTTTTAATTTATTGATTAATCGTATGGTTGAATTTATTTTTTCCCATTCTACATATTTTTCCGCGCCTAAAGAAACTTTGCTTAATTGCGTTCTTGTTTTGCCGCAAATATCAAGCGGCGATGGTGTAATTCCGCAAAGGTAAATTTTTTTAATATTAGCCGCATCCGCTGTTCTAAAAATGGAGCCAACGTTATGCAAGCTCCGAATATTATAAAGAATAATAATAGATTCCATAAATTAGCTTTAATAAGTTAAACTTGGTATATTTAATTGTAAGAAATTTAAATATTATTTGCAATAAATAATTTAAGATATTTATATGTATCAAGCGATTAAAAATTTTAATAAGCAGTTTGGATATGAGCCGAAAATTAAAAATAAAGAAGAGTTAAAAAAGACTGATAAATTTATTGTTACTGGAATGGGCGGTTCGCATTTGGCTGCCGATTTATTAAAGATTTATAATCCATATTTAAATCTTATAGTCCATAAAAATTATGGGTTACCAGCTCTTTCTGACAATGAGCTTAGAAAAAAATTAATTATTGTTAGCTCTTATTCGGGCAATACTGAGGAAGAAATTGACGCTTTTGGCGTGGCGTTGAGCAAGGGCTTATCTTTGGCAGTTATTTCTACTGGTGGAAAACTTATAGCATTAGCCAAAAAACACATTGTTCCTTATATCCAAATGCCTGATACTAATATCCGGCCGCGCTTGGCCTTGGGCTTTAATTTAAAATCTTTATTAAAGATGATGGGAAAAGAAAATGAATTAAAAGAAATAGGCGGGTTGGTTGATTTACTTAATCCGATTGATTATGAAAATAGCGGTCGTAAGCTAGCAGAACAACTCAGAGGATTTGTTCCGATTATTTATTCTTCTGTCTGCAATCAAGCAATTGCTTATAATTGGAAAATAAAGTTTAACGAAACTGGAAAAATTCCCGTTTTTTATAATGTTTTCCCAGAGTTAAATCATAATGAAATAGCCGGTTTCAACGTGAAAGAATCAACTAAAAAGCTTTCGCGGAATTTTTATTTTATCTTTTTAAAAGATAGAGCTGATAATTTAAAAATTCAAAAAAGAATGGAGATTTTGGAAAAATTATATATGAGCAAGGGGTTGTTGGTTAAAATTATAGAGCTTTATGGGAAAAATATTTTTCATAAAATTTTTTCTTCGCTTATTTTATCAGACTGGGCTGCTTATTATACTGCTAAACAATATAACCTTAACCCAGAGCAAACTCCGATGATAGAAGAATTTAAAAAATTGATGCGAAATTAAAAATTTATCTAACTTATTCACAATTAGAATATTTGAAAATTTAAAAATATAATTTATAATTTAAAGAAGTTATGTGTAAAATAAGAACTAAGGTGAGACTAAGTCAAATTAACCACTAGTATGTCTAATTCCTAATAATAATTAAAAATTAACAATATAAAGGTCGTGCAATCAAAAATTGATTAAATATTAAATATTAAAAATTAATAAACTTATGAAAAAATTAAAACTTTTATTTACATTTATAGCTTCCATAACAACAGGCGTTTTAATAGCCGCGATAGTTATGGCTTTTACCGGTCCAGGCACTAATCCTCCAATTGAAGACCCTGATTTTTGGCAAAAGAGTGGGACAAGCGTTTTTTATAACGTCGGCAACGTCGGCATCGGGACGACGACGCCAAATGACTTATTAGATATTAAAGCTACAGGTGTGCCTGGTGCTGGGGGAGGCTTACGTATTACAGGTACCGAGGGATTTATATCTGCTCGTTTAGTAGACGGAGGAACAGGTGATCCTGGATATTTGAGTTTATATAGGTCGGGAGTTGTGCAAGTCTTATTGAGTCCAGACGGGTCTTATTTTAACAACGGCAACGTCGGCATCGGCACGACGGCGCCGGGAGCGAGATTGCATGTAGCTGGCAATATCCTTCAGAATAATCGAAATGTGCTTCAAGCGAAGAATGCGGCTGGAACAATAGAAACATGGATGTGGCCAAGATGGTCGGACAATGTTATGTATACCAACTTTGGCGCTGGAGGATGGAATATACGGAATAACGTTTCATCTCCGGTAATGTTTATGACAAATGCCGGCAACGTCGGCATCGGGGACACTTCGCCTGACGCGAGATTAGATGTTGAGGGCGGAGATATTAGAATATCAACAGCAGGACGAGGTTTATTTTTTCCCGACGGAACGAGACAAACAACAGCTGCTGTTGGAATTAATCTTCACGGCTGGTCTTTTGTTAATGACGTGCTCAGAGATGATGGCGAAAATGT
>CAYNMK010000014.1:0-14201 GCA_964398445.1 uncultured Candidatus Saccharibacteria bacterium
TATTTCCTTGAATGTAGCTAGCTAAATTCTCGTCTATAACTCAACCGCGTGTTCGCAAATTAGTTTTGGCTCATTGTCGCGCCACGATAGCCGTCCTTGAATTATTAAAGCGTTATTTTCTTGCCAAGTAGAAGGATTTTTTGCTAAGGCGTCGGCAAAAACAATTGTCTCTAATTTGTCGTTAAAATCTTCAATCGTGGCAAATAACATTGGTTGGCCGGATTTAGTAATAATTCGTTGGATTTTGGAAATAACACCAGCAATTCGAAACCTGTTTCTTGAATTATTTTCTTTATAATTTATTTCTAATAATTCTTTAATTGGTCTTACTTTGTTTAATTGAATTCTCTTAAGGTGTCCATCAAGAGGGTGGTTGGAAATATAAAGCCCTAATAATTCTTTTTCCCATAATAATTTTTCTTTATTATTTGCTTTTGGGGCGTCTTTTAATTTTAAAGAAGTATTATGAAAATTTGCGCCAAATAATCCTGTTTGGTTAGAATTTTGAGATTTTCTTAAAACTTGACTAAAAGAAAGGATTTCTTCAATATTTGATAAAAGTATATTTCTATCTGTTTCAAATAAATCAAATACACCTGTTTTAATCAAGCTTTCTAAGGATTTTTTATTTAAATCCTTATGTTGGACTCGGGCTAAAAAATTATTAAAGTTTTCAAATGGACCGCCTCGCTGCCGTTCTGCAATAATTGCGTCAACAATATTAGCTCCGATATTTTTAATTACCAATAAGCCAAAGCGGATTTTTTTGCCTTCTTGTATGAAATTATTAAAACTTTTATTGATGTCAGGTGGTAAAATTTCAATTTTTGATTTTTTGGATTCAGAAATTAAAAAAGCGATTCGTTCAACATCTCCGGAATCAGCATTAAGCAAGCTAATGGTAAATTCAATCAGATAATGAGCTTTGAGATAAGCGGTTTGATAACCGATCATTGCGTAAGAAGCTGCGTGGGCGCGGTTAAAGCCGTAGTGGGCAAAAGGCGGATACAATTCCCAGATTGCTTTAGCGGTTTTTTCGTCAATGCTATTTTTTAGCATCCCGTTTATAAGTTTTTCTTTTTGAGTATTAAGCAGGGATTTAACTTTTTTACCAATGGCTTTTCTCAGGATATCAGATTCAGCCAAAGTAAAACCGGCTAAATCTACCGCGATTTTCATCATTTGTTCCTGATAAATTCCAATACCATAAGTATTTTTAAGAATTGGTTCAAGTTTTGGATGAAGGTAAACAACTTTTTCTAATTTGTGCTTTCTTTTTATATATTGAGGAATGTAGTCTATTGCGCCGGGTCTATAAAGGGAGATCATAGCAATAATATCTTCAAATTCCGTTGGTTTTAATTGCTTAAGATAACGGCGCATACCCTGAGATTCCAATTGAAAAATTGCCGTAGTGTCGCCGGCCCTAAGAAGTTTAAAAGTTTTTTGGTCATCAAGCGGAATTTTAGAAATATTAATTTTTTCATTTTTTATTTCTTTAACTAAGCGGATAGTTTCTTCAATAATAGTTAGATTTTTTAAACCGAGAAAATCCATTTTTAAAAGACCTAAGTCTTCAATACTATGCATTTCAAATTGAGTGATAATTATATTCTGATCCTTTGGCGCTCTTTGAAGTGGCGTATATTTAGTAATTGGTTCTTTGGAGATGACGACTCCGCAAGCATGCATTGAGGCATGGCGGACCACGCCTTCTAAGTGTTTTGCCGCATCAATTATTTTTTTGGCGTCTGGGTTGTTGTTATAAATATCATTAAGTTCTTTAACATTTTCAAGTGCTTCGTTTAATTTTTGGTTAAATGGAATTAATTTTGATAGTTGGTCGCATAAACTGTAAGCCATTCCTAATGCTCGGCCGGCATCGCGTATAGCTGCTCTGGCAGCCATTGTTCCGAAAGTAATAATTTGCGCCACATGATCATCGCCGTATTTTTGCCTAACATAACTCATAACTTCGTCGCGTCTAATATCGGTAAAATCAATATCAAAATCAGGCATACTGATTCTATCCGGATTTAAAAAGCGTTCAAACAGCAGGTCGTATTTCAATGGATCAATATCAGTGATTTTTAAAACATAAGCGACTAAGCTGCCAGCCCCAGAGCCACGGCCAGGTCCGACAATAATTCCTCGTTCTTTTGCCCAATTAACAATATCCCAGACGATTAAAAAGTAATCGGCAAAATTAGCCTTTTTAATAACGCTTAATTCGTATTGTAATCGTTCTTTTATTTGATTTGTTATTTTTGGGTATCGTTCAGAAAGTTTTTTAGAAAGTAATTCTTCAAGATATTGATTAGCGTTTTTGTCATCAGGAAGAGAGAAGCTTGGCAAAAGATTTTGATTAAGTTTTATGGTCAAATTACAACGGTCGGCAATTTTTACTGTATTCTCAATAGCTTGGGGTAGGTGTTTAAAAAAATCAATCATTTGTTCTGCTGAGCACATTGAAAAATCATCAGACTTCATAGTTAATCGGTTTTTATCGTTTAATGTGTTTCTGGTTTGGATTGCCAAAAGAATATCTTGATATTCGGCGTCTTCAGGTTTAATATAATGAACATCTTGGGTGGCAACTAAAGGAATATTGGTTTTTTTAGAAACTTCAATTAAACCATTATTAATTTTGGAAATATTTGGAATATTGGGATGATGGCTTATTTCTAAAAAGAAATTTTCTGTTCCAAAAATTTCTTGATATTCTTTGGCAACTGTTTCTGCTTGTTCAAATTTATCATTGGCGAGTAGTCGGGGAATTTCGCCGGACGGGCAACCGGATAAAGCAATAATTCCTTTGGAATATTCACGGAGCAGAGCTTTGTCAACTCTGGGTTTGTAATAAAAACCTTCTAGATTAGCTTTAGTGATTAATTGTATCAGATTAAGCCAGCCAATTTCATTCTCAACCAATAAGATTAAGTGAAAATTTTTATCATCAATTTTTGATTCTTTATCAAACCGGGTACGGGGAGCGACATAAGTTTCTACCCCTAGGATTGGTTTAATTTCCGCTTTAATTGCTTTTTTATAAAATTCAATTGCGCCATAGAGGTTGCCGTGATCAGTTAGGGCTAATGTTTTCATTCCTAGTTCTTTGGCATAAGCAATTAAATCGTCAATTTTTGCCAGACCATCAAGCATGGAATAGTGACTATGGGTATGTAGGTGAACAAATTGCATAAATTTATAAAATATTAATTAAATAATTTGTTTGTTATTAGTCAGATGAGTATACAAATATTATAATCCTGAAAAATATAAAAAGCAAAGAAATTAAAAATTTGTTATTCTTGCAAAAACTTAGTTGCTTGGTGGCTCAATGTGTTAATGTGTTGATGTGTTGACTTTTGTTTTAAAATCCTAAATAATGAAAAATAAACTAATAAACTAATAAACTAATTAAACTTATTAACTAAAATATGGGAGGAGTACCAGTAAAACATCATACAAAATCTAAGGTCGGCCGACGGCGGTCGCATCACGCCTTAAAGTCGGTGGCTCTTTCTGTTTGTTCTAATTGTAAGTATCCAATTTTACCACATCGTTTTTGTATTAAGTGTGGGTTTTATAAAGGCAAAGCGGTAAAAGAACCAAAACTTAAAATAAAAAAGACTTAGAATATAGGATGTGGAATATATGGATTAGAATATGAAAATAAATTTTTAATTTCTAATTTCTATTGAATTTCTAATTTTTAATGATTTTTTAAAAACGCCGTTATAATTGTTGTTTAAAAATTTAGTCATTGAAAGTTTAATAAAAATTAGAAATTAAAAATTAATTATCCCCTTAATTCTTAATCCTAAATACTAAATTCTATATTATTGTGGCTACTAGGCATTTAGCAAGAAGTATTGTTCTTCAATCATTTTATGAATGGGATTTTTGCAGACAAAAATTAACCTTATTAAATAATGACAGTTATAAAGGATTCCCTGCTTCTTGTGGTGTAGATTTAAATAAGGTGGTGGAGCGCAATATAAATGAATTTGGCCCCGGTATTGACGAGCCTGAGTTTATATGGAAAATAATTAAAGGAATTATAGAAAATTTTTCTCATTTAAATAAAATTATTGAAAAAGCGGCGCCGGAGTGGCCTTTGAATCAAATTCCAATTATTGACAGAAATATTTTGCGCATTGGTCTTTATGAATTGCTTTACGCCGAGAAAGAAGAAGTTCCATCAAAAGTAGCTATTAATGAAGCAATTGAATTGGCAAAAAATTATGGTGGCGTTAATTCGGGGAAATTTATTAATGGTGTATTAGGTGCGGTATATAGGGAAATAGAAAATAAATAGAGAATCTAGAATTTAGAATTTAGAATTTAGGGAATAATATAATAATGGATTAGAATTTAGAATATAGAATATAGGAAAATACAACTCCTTAAATTCTATATTCTAAATCCTAAATCCTTTAGATAGGCATTGGTAAACTTAACTGACCTAGAAAAGAAAATAGGCATTGTATTTAAAAGTAAAAATTTACTCAAAGAGTCTTTGACTCACCGTTCTTATTTAAATGAGAATCCTTCTTGGGGGCTACCACATAATGAGCGGTTAGAATTCTTAGGAGATGCTGTCTTGGAATTAGCGGTTTCAGAATATCTTTTTAGTCAATATCCGGATTATAATGAGGGGCAACTTACTAGCATAAGAGCGGCGCTTGTTAATAGTCATATATTGGCTAAAATTGCTGGAAACACAGAATTAGATAAATTTATTTTACTTTCTCGTGGTGAAGCCAAAGACAAAGGGAAAGCTAGGGAGGCAATATTAGCTAATGCCTTTGAAGCTTTGCTTGGTGCTATTTATTTAGATGCTGGTTATTTGGCAATAAAGGTATTTATTGCTAAATCTGTTTTAATTCATCTTCCTGAAATTTTTGAAAAAGAATTATACAAAGATCCAAAAAGTTTGCTTCAAGAAATTGTTCAAGAAAAATTTAAATTTACTCCAAATTATCATGTTTTATCCGAGCATGGACCAGACCATCAAAAAATTTTTAAAGTTGGAGTATTTTTTAATGGTAATTTAATCGCTGACGGCGAAGGCGCCTCTAAGCAAGAGGCGGAAGCGGGAGCGGCTAAGAATGCATTAAAAGCATTAGCTACCAGTGATTAGTTGCTGGTGATTAGTATTAAAGAAAATTTTCTAGTGGCTAAACTTTAGCGGCTAGTGGCTGAAATTATGTTTCTAAAAAGGTTAGAACTAAATGGTTTTAAATCTTTTGCCCAAAAGACAGTTTTAGAATTTCCAACTGGCATTACTGCGATTGTAGGTCCAAACGGTTCTGGAAAAAGCAATCTTATTGATGCCATTAGATGGCTTTTGGGAGAACGAGAAGCGAAAAATTTAAGAGGCGCAAAGGCGGAAGATTTAATTTTTGCGGGTACTCCTAAAAAACCAAGGGCATCAATGGCTCAGGCTGGCTTATATTTTGATAATAATAAAGGTTTTTTTCCGGTTGATTTTAGTGAAGTTTCCGTAACGCGTCGGATAACTAGAGACGGAAATTCTCAATATTTTTTAAATAAGTCTAATACGCGACTTAAGGATATAATTGATTTTTTTGCTCGTTCTCGTCTCGGTGTCAGAGGGTTGACAATTATCAATCAGGGCGGTAGTGATCTCTTTGTAAGAGCTTCACCAGAAGAACGACGAATAATGATTGAGGAGATTTTAGGATTAAGAGAATATCAGATTAAAAAATCTGAAGCTGAGCGTAAACTTAAAAATACCGATATAAATTTGGATAAAATTAAAGCGGTAATAAATGAAATTGTGCCACATCTTAAAATATTAAGGCGTCAGACCGCTAAATGGGAAAAACGGTCTGAGACAGAAAAAGAATTAAAAGATTTGGAAAATAATTATTTTTCCTTTAAGTTAAGCGGGATTAAGAAATCATTAATTGATTTTGACCCTGATTTAAATGAATTGGAAGGTCAGATTATTGAGAAGCAAAAAGAGTTAAATGGGTTAAAAGAAAATATTAAAAAACTTGAACCAAAAAATTGCGAACAAGACAATATTAGATTAATTAAGCGCAGGCAAGGTGAATTATTATTTCAGCGTTCGGAAATACAGAAAGAGTTCGGGCGTTTGGAGGTAAAAATAGAATTATTGGGCGATTTAAAAAATAGTGTCAAAAGTTTTAAAATAGAGGATACTCTTAATTTAATTAATGGCATTAAAAAGTCACTTAACATTGGATTAAGCTATTCGGATTTTGAGAAGTTTAAAAAAATAATAGAAGATTTAATTGTTAAAATTGAGCAATTTTTAAGTCAAAAAAATGATTTAAGGTCAGAAGAAATAAGATCAAAAGAAATAAAGGAATTTGAAAATTTTAAAATTGATTTAATAGATAAGCTTGCTTTAATTGATAAAGATTTAAGATTGTTAACAAAATCTGAGCAAGAAATTACCGATAATTTAGAAAGTTTTAATAAGGATTTTCAAAAGGCTTTTGAAATTAAAGAAATTAAAAAAGAAGAGATAAACGATTTAGAAAGTAAAAAAAATAGGATTATTTTTGAAAAAGAAAAATTGAATTTAAAGTTCTCTGATTTAAAAGAGCAAATATTTCAAATTGGCAGGTCAATAGAAGAATTTAAAACAGGAGGAACCGTGTCATCTCAATTTCAGGATTTAGAAAATGTTGAGCAACGGATGTTCAAGCTTAGGGCTTATTTGGCAAGTATCGGAGAAATTGATAAATCCTTAATAAAGGAAGCTATTGAAACTGAAGCGCATTACAATTTTTTAATTAATCAGTCAAAAGATTTAGAAAAAGCCCTAATTGATTTAAATAATCTTATCAGTGAATTAAGCGAAAAAATTCATTTTAAATTTAATAACTCTCTTAAGACGGTGAACGAAGAATTTAATAAATTTTTTAGATTAATGTTTGGCGGGGGATTCGCAAGTCTTAAAATTAAAAATCAAAAATCAAAAATTAAAGATATTGAAGTTAAGGAAAATGATATTTTACAAAATAATGATGAAGACATTGAAAGAGAAAAAGGCGTTGGCATTGATATAGATTTGAATTTGCCTAAAAAACGAATTAACAATTTAGATTCACTTTCGGGCGGAGAAAAAAGCTTGGTGTCAATCGCAGCCCTTTTTGCCTTGATTTCAGTTAGTCCTCCGCCATTTCTTGTTTTAGACGAAATTGATGCGGCTTTAGATGAACAAAATTCTAAAAGGTTTTCTAGTCTTATTAAAGAATTTACGCACAAAACTCAATTTATTATTGTTACTCATAATCGCGCGACAATGGAAGTCGCAGATATTCTTTATGGGGTAACAATAGAAGAAAATGGGGTGTCTAAGGTGTTGTCATTGAAACTTGACACTAAAATGTAATACTAATATACTAATTGTACTAATGGATACGAATTAGTATTTATTCGTATCATTTGCGCGCATTCGTATATTAGCATTTCGCTATTATTATGTTATCAATTAAATTAAAAAGAATAGGCAAAAAACATCAACCGTCTTTTAGGATTGTAGTAGCGGAGAAACGTTCAAAATTAACAGGAAAGTTTGTGGAAGATTTGGGTTGGTATAATCCACGAACAAAAGAAGTTAAGGTCAATAAAGAAAGAATTGATTATCGGTTGAAAAATGGCGCTCAACCTACGGACAGTGTTTATAATCTTTTGGTGCGTTTAATGGCAATTAGTGGGCCAAAACGAATAGTTCACAAAAAAAGTAAAAAATCTGAAAAAACAGAAACTTTGCCTGAAACAGCAATAGAAAAAGAAAATCCAAAACAAGAAGAAGAAATAGAAATGGCTTCAAGGACGGCGCCTAAAATAGAGCAAGCAAAAGAAAAATAATTTTAATAATTCATTATTTTGATATTTTTCAATAATAATTAAAAGGTCGGAAAAAAGACAGAATTCAATAAAAATTAGATATGGCAGAAAATAAGACAGATCAGGAATTTCTTGAGTTTCTCGTTAAGTCTATTGTTGACAATCCTGAGGCGGTTAAAGTTGAGCGTAAAGTAGATGAAATGGGAGTGCTTCTTACATTACAGGTTCACCAAAAAGATATGGGCCAGGTAGTGGGAAGAGCAGGCGCTACTTCTAAAGCTATTCGGGCTTTACTTCGAATTGTTGGGATTAAAAACAATGCTAGAGTTACTTTAAAAATTGTTGAACCAGAAGGTTCAACAAGAGAATATGGTGGCTCAGCAAATCAGACAACAGGAGAGGCAAAGGGTCCGGTGGATCAAGCGATGGAAGATCTTAAGTTGTAAATTTTTGGTTACTAGTTATTAGTGATTAAAGTTTTATGAACAAATGAAAAACAAAAACCCCGAATAATTTCGGGGTTTTTGTTTTGAAAAATTAATATTTTAGTTTAAAATATTTATTATGAAATTTAGCATTATCACTATATTCCCGAAAATATTTAATTCTTATTTAAATGAATCAATTATTAAACGTGCTCAAAAAAATGGTTTAATTAAAATTAAAATTTATAATTTACGGGATTTTACTAAAGACAAGCATCGCAAGGTAGATGGCAAGCCATTTGGCGGTGGCCCTGGGATGGTATTAAAAATTGAGCCAATAATAAAAATAGTATCAAGTATCAAGTGTCAAGTATCAAGAAAAAAGACAAAAATAATATTATTTACGCCATCTGGAAAACAGTTTAATAATAAAATAGCGATTCAGTTAGCAAGAAATTATAAACATTTAATTTTAATTGCTGGTCGTTATGAAGGAATTGACGCAAGAGCGGCAAAAATAATTAAAAATTTAAAATTAAAAATTGAAAATTTGTCTATAGGTAATTATGTGTTAACTGGCGGCGAACTTCCGTCAATGGTTTTAATTGATGTTGTTTCCCGTCAAATTAAGGGTGTATTAGGCAAGAATGAATCGCTTGAAGAAAAACGGTTTGGCATTGGTCTGCCAGTTTATACAAGGCCGGAAATATTAGTTTATAAGGGCAAAAAATATCAAGTGCCAAAAGTTTTATTATCAGGTAATCATAAAAAAATAAATGACTGGCAACGGAAAAATACTAATTAAATAATTTTTGTGTTGCATTTTTATTTATTTTATATATACTTTAATGTGTGGATAAATAATAAAAAATAATGGAAGAATCAAATATAAAAATTAAAATAAATACGGAAACAGATGAGGAAACAGAACTTAAAGATGATAAAGACGATAAAGATGATGCCGTAGTAAACAATGCAAGATTAAGCTTTGAGAATGGAGTTGATTTTGATATTTTGCGTGAAATGATGGAAGCTGGCGTAATGTATGGTCATAAAAAAACTAGAACTAATCCGAAATTTAAATCTTATATTTATACTACAAGGAATGGCATTGAAATTATTGATTTACCTAAAACTCTGCTCGCTTTAGATAAGGCGGTTGAATTTTTAAAAAGTTTAATTAAAGAGAATAAGAAGGTTCTTTTGGTAGCGATTCAGCCTGCCGCAAAAGAAGCAATAAATAAATTAGCGCAAGAATTTAATTTTTCTACTGTTAATGAGCGATGGATAGGTGGTTTGTTAACTAATTTTAAAGTTTTATCTCAGCGTATTGAGTATTTTAACGAAATTCAAAGTAATTGGGACAAGGGTAAGTTTGAAAAATATACTAAGAAAGAAAGGGTAATGATTAATCGCAATATTGATAGAATGAAGAAAATGTTTATTGGTTTAGAGAATTTAACGAGAGTTCCTGATGCTTTGTTAATAATTGACACTTCTTTAAAAGGTCATACAACTGCTATTCGCGAAGCAATAAGAATAAATATTCCGATTATTGGCATTATTGATAGCGATGATAATCCGGATCTAATTAATTATCCAATTCCAGCAAATGATCATGCTAAAATGAGTATTGATTGGTTGGTGGGCAGGATTATTGACAAATTAAAGACAAGCAATGAAAAGAGCGCATAGAATAGTATTTTTAAATGTTGAGTTAAAAATTTATAATAATTCAACAGAAATTAAAAATTAAAATATTATGATTAGCGATATTAAAAAATTAAGACAAATAACGGGCATGGGCGTAGTAGAATGCCAAAAAGCTTTAGAAGAAGCTGGCGGCGATTTTGACAAAGCGATTACTATTATTAATAAAAGTGGCTGGACAAAGGCGGGGAAAAGAGGCGGGCGAACCACTGGCGCGGGTTTATTAAAATCCTATATTCATAATGAACGAGTCGGAGTTTTGCTTGAATTGCGTTGTGAAACTGATTTTGTCGCTAAAAATCATTTATTTAAGGAATTGGCTGATAATTTAGCAATGCAAATTGTTGCTATGAATCCGGAGGATATTGATGAGTTACTTAAATTGCCATATATAAAAGACGAGTCTTTAGTAATTGACGAGGTGATTAAGCAATCAATTGCTAAAATAGGGGAGAATATTAGAATTGAGAGATTTTGCGTATATGAGATTTAGTCGTTAGTTATAAATCATTGTTGTTATTTTGAGCTACTTTGCTCAACACAGGCTCTGTGAAGAATCTCGTGGTCGTTAGTCGTTAGTCGTTAGTCAATTTAATATGTATAATTTTATTATTCAAATTTTTTTAATGATAAGTTTAGGTATAATGGTTTATTTAGTTGCCCGCGGAGTGTCTCGGGTTGGCGACACAATTGAAGATGGAGCTCAAGCTGGCCAAAAAAGCAAGTTTGATAAATTAGTTAATTTTTTTCCTTTGGAAAAAATTGACTTAACGCTTAATGAATACCTTGAGAAGATATTGCGAAAGATAAAGCTAGTGTTTATGAAATGGGATAATATAGTTACCGGTTATTTAGATAAAATTAAAAAAACAAATGGTAATGGCAAGAACGGTGGCGCTGAAAAACCGAATTTATTTTTTAAAGATTTAACCAAGGAAAAAAAACCTCAACATAATAAAATTAAAAAAACTTAATAATTTAATAACTAAAACCCGGCGGTGGTAGAGCGGTCAATTACATGAGACTGTAAATCTCACGCCTTTATGGCTACGGGGGTTCGAATCCCTCCCGCCGGATATAAATAAAATGTTAGGCGTCAATAATTATGACTATTAACAAAAAATCTCAATTAATTTCTAGGTTTACGGAAGAAATTTTAACTACGGAAGATTTAAAGTTTTTATTGTCAAAAGATATCGCGTTAAAACATTATATTGGTTTTGAGATTTCTGGAAAAATTCATTTAGGAACTGGATTGGTTTGCATGCGAAAAGTAAGAGATTTTGTTGATGCGGGAATTTCAGTTAATATTTTTTTGGCAGATTACCATACTTGGCTTAATGATAAATTAGGAGGTGATTTAGAAACAATAAAAAAAATAGCAATAGGATATTTTAAAGAAGGGTTAAGTATTGCTTATAAATGTATTGGCGGTAATCCAAAAGATTTAAATTTTATTTTAGCTTCGGATTTTTATTATAATAATAATAAGTATTGGGAAATTGTTCTTGAGGTTAGCAAACATATTACTTTATCTCGAATGAAACGAAGTATTACTATTTTAGGCAGGAAAGAGAATGAAGATGTTGATTTTGCAAAACTTATCTATCCAGCAATGCAAGTAGCGGATATTTTTAGTCAGCAGATTCATTTAATACAAGCTGGACTAGACCAAAGAAAAGCCCAAGTTATTGCTCGCCAGGTTGCTAGTAAATTAAAAATATTGCCATTAATGACTGATAATCAGGTTATTAAGCCAGTTGCGGTTCATCATCATTTAATTTTAGGCTTAAGCAAGCCATTGTCATCAGTAAATAATGACAGGCAGGAATTATGGGAATCAATGAAAATGAGCAAGTCAAACCCAGACTCGGCTATTTTTATTCATGATTCATCGGAAGAAATAAGGCGAAAAATCAAAAAAGCTTTTTGTCCAGAAAAAGAAATTGAATTTAATCCAATTATAGACTGGATAGAGCATCTTATTCTTATTCAAGAAGAAAAAATTATCTTAAAAAGAAAAATAGAGCATGGGGGTAATTTAGAAATTAGAAATATTGATAAATTAAAAGACTTATTTAAGAAAAATAAGATTCATTCTGAAGATTTAAAAAATTTTGTTGCAGAATATCTTATTAAATTACTTAAGCCGGCAAGAGAGCATTTTAGCAGGGGCGAACCAATGGAGATGCTGAAAGAGCTTGAAAGATTGATCAGAAAAGATTAATTTAAAAATAAATTTGTCATTTTAGTTCAGCTATTATCGTTTAAGCCGAGGTAGCTCAATGGTAGAGCAATGGTTTTGTAAACCATAGGTTGGGGGTTCAAATCCTCTCCTCGGCTCATTAGGTTAAATTTTAGCAACAGACATAGATAAGGTCTTATATGAGCTAGCTTATATAATATGAATAAGCGCAAAGTGTTGACATAAATATTGTGTATGCTATAATAGGTATATTAAGTAGCATACAACAGTAGTGTAGTCGAGCTTTTTTTGTATCGCAGTATATATTATTAATAATTAATCATTTTATTACAATGGAACAAGGAAAAATTGTTCGTCTGACAGATCGTGGATTCGGTTTTATCGCTCGTGAGGGCGTGGAAAAGGATCTATTCTTTCATTCTAATGAACTTCAGGGTATGGAGTTTAACGATTTAAGAGAAGGTGATCAAGTTCAGTTCGAAGTGAGCGAAAGTCCAAAAGGACTAAACGCAGTAAAAATATCACGCGTATAAGCGTGTAACAAAAAAGCCCCGTACTCATGGGGCTTTTTTGTTGGCTTTATTTTTAATATTAGTATTGTAAAATTTCTTTCTTTGTTATCCTGAGGCGCTAGTATGACAACTCCTTTTTTGTCATCCTGAGGCGCTGTAAGCGCCGAAGGATCTCTATAGATAATAAATGAGATTCTTCGCCTTCGGCTCAGAATGACAGGGGGAAACGAGATTCTTCGCGGAGCCTGTGCTGAGCGAAGCGAAGTGCTTCAGAATAACAGGAAATGATAAAAACATAAGTAGTTTATAAATTATAAAAAAATCTTGACAAAATAGAATTAGTTGCTATGCTATAAAATAGCAGTTTGTAAATTTTTTAAAAAAGGAGGGGGCTGTGGTTGCATTTATTGCCGTTTAGGCAATAAAATTATTTTTAATTTCAAGAATCAAGTAAGGGGGAAATTATGTACTTTAAAAATGTCACAGGGATTGGAGATGATCCTAGGACGGGAAAATTTGCCTTAAATAAGGGGAGAGATTATTTCTTCCCGAAAGAGGCAAATGCAGTTCATATTTACCATAGCAAGCTTGTTTTCGGTAGGTTGGGAGACAAGAAAAATGCGACAATTAAGTGGGAGGGAATTTTGGCTTCCTACGAGGGTATTTTGTTCGTTGGCATTAAAACGAACAGGGGGAAATTTTTAGATTTTAGAAACCTCTTAGAGAGAGGTTATCTAATCTTAAAAATAAGTTTTCCGACGGGATCAATTAAGATTCCGTCATTAATTGTGATACCTCCTAAGAGCTGAACAGGGGGAGGAGGTATTAAAAAATTTAAAAGGAAAACGCGCTTGCGCGTTTTCCTTTTTTCATTTTTTGTATTTTAACCTTTAATAATAGACCTGTTGCGTAATAATTTTTGTAACAAAATTGCAGTAGAAAAGTTATTATGCAACAGGTCTGATGCAAAATAAAATAGCTTTGACATAAGCTTAAAAGCTATTTTATTTTGTAATTTTAGTTTTATCTTTGGCGAAAACAATCTCGGCATTGAAGCTCGCCAATTCTATTTTGATGTGGTTCAAATGGAAGTTCTGTAATAGATGTTTCGCATTTTGAACATTTCCAGTTTCCTTGATGCATTTGTCGTTGAAAGCCACTATTTCCGCTATTCTTGTTATTAAAGCTTGGTTTAGATTGGCGAAAACAATCTCGGCATTGAAGTTGATCTGTTCTGCCTTGATGTGGCTCAAATGGAAGCTCCGTAATAGAAGTTCCACATTTTGAGCATTGCCAATCTCCTTTATACATTTGTCGTTGAAAGTCGTTGTTATTTTGTTGTCTTTGCATTTTATTTTTTTACCTCGTATTTGAGGTCAGATTTATACGACCTTTTTAAGACCCGAGGTAAAATAACAAAAATAGTTTTTATTCCCGAATCTACCTAATGTATTGTATTTTAATATTTTTATTTGTCAATCTTATCTGGTCTAT
>CAYNMK010000015.1:0-14026 GCA_964398445.1 uncultured Candidatus Saccharibacteria bacterium
CCTATATTCTAAATTCTAATCCCTCGTCGTATTATTCCCTAAATTCTATATTCTAAATTCTATATTCTTTAAGTATACTTAGATATATTAACAATAACTCCGCTCATCGTCAAAAAAATCACCAAAGAAGTGCCACCATAACTAATAAACGGTAAAGTCACGCCGGTTAAAGGAATTAAGCCAGAAATCGCAGCCATATGAACAAAAGCCTGAATAGCAATAATAGAAGTTAACCCTATTACCGTTAATTTAGCGAATTGGTTTTGAGAATTTTTAGCAATTAAAAATCCCCTTGTTAAAAGCGTTACAAAAACAATAATAAGCGCTAAGACACCGATAAAACCTAATTCTTCGGCAATAACCGCGAAAATTGAATCCCCTATAGGCTCTGGAAGATGCATAAATTTTGCAGTTGACTGGCCAAATCCGACACCCCAAAAACCGCCAGAACCAATAGCCATAAGCGCTTGATAACGATGAAGCCCTTCATCTTTGATGCTTATATTTTCTTGGCTTACAAAACTCATTACTCGTTCAAAGCGATAAGGACTAGAAAAAATAATCATAGATAAAATTAAAGATCCTAAAACAAATGTACCTAAAATAAAAGAAAGTCGCGCTCCGCTAATAAAATACATTATTAAAGCAGCTATCAATACTATTAAAATAATAGTCGTGGCTGGCTGTTGAAACACTAAAAAAGCGATTGAACCGCAAATAGCTAAAAAAGGCAACCACCCCTTAAAAAAACTTGTTTGCCTATTCATTTTTTTATTACTTAACCAAGCTGCTAAGTAAACAATAAAAGTAAATTTTAAAAGTTCAGCTGGTTGAAAAGAAAAAAGTCCAAGATCAAGCCAACGGACCGCCCCACCATGGGAAAATCCTAAAGGAGTAAAAACTAAAATTAAAACGATAATATTTAAAATTAAAAAAGGAACTGCCAGTCGTTCCAATTTTTGATAATAAAAACGGCTGGCAATTAAAAAACCAATAATACCAAGAATCAATCCATGAAGTATTTGATGCCTAAGATAATGAAAAGTGTCATCAAAATTTTGTTTGCCTAAATCAAAAGAAGCGCTAGAAAGCATTGCTAAACCAAAAACTGTCAATAAAATAACGCAAAGAATAAAGATATAATCAGGGCTATGACTTTTAATTTTCATATTTTTCTCAATATTTTTCCAGTTAAAATATTTTGATATTTACCATTTCTAACAACAATTTTACCGTTTAATATTACATCTTTGATTTTGCCGTCTCTGAAAATAACCAGGTCGGCGAAATTTCCATCTTTAATCACTCCCCTGTTTCGCAAACCAAGAAGTTGAGCGGGCAAGCCGGTAATTTTGTTAATCGCTTTTTCAATTGATAAAATTTTTTCTTTTTCAGAAAGTTCTAAAAACTTCGTAAAATTTGAAGAGATAACAGACCTATTATTAGCTGCAGCTTTATAAATGGCTTTAATATCAGTATTCCCGTAAAAAATAATTACTTGAAAAATCGTAACTTCCATTAAGGCTAAAAGACCATTTTTGACATCTAAGTTCCTGTTGGCAGAAAATTCTTCTAACGATTTCCCTATTAAATATTTATTGTCAGGCGCAGAAGTGATAATAATTTTCCTTCCATTTAATTTCGGCATTTGTTCTATAATTTTTTTTCTAATTTTTGGAGCTTGTAAATTATTTAACATTATTTCTTTATTATTATCTTGAATCCAAGAAGGCAATAAATTAGAAATAGGAATTTCAACACTATCAGCAAAGTAAAGGTTAAAATAAACATCGGCTTTGGTAGTGTTTTTATTAATTAATTCAAGCGCGGCTTCGTAATTTTTCTGAAATCCATTAGTTGGCTGCAAATGATTTATTAAAATTTTAACACCAGTTTTTTTAGCAATATTAATAATTTCTTTAACTGAATCAAGTAATCCTTCTCTTTCATCCTGGAGATAAACAGTGTAAATGCCATTAAACTTAGCTACTGCTTCAATTAACGATTTAATTTCTTTATAAGAAAATTGCTGGAATTGATAGCGCCTTAGGTCAGTTGAAAATCCAAAGGCCCCATTTTTAAAAGAATGCTCTAATAAAAACTTAAAAACAATTATTTCATTTTTGGTTAATTTTCTAAAATTATTGCCAATTAAACTTTCACGAACTGTATAGTGCCCTACCAATGTGCCGAAATTTACCCCCCAAGACCTTTGAGCCATTGTTTTTAAAAATTCGTCAACAGTTTGCCAATCAATATTAACACTATTAGGATTAGCCCAAGGTTTAATTGATTCTAAAGAGCCATAAAGCAACGGCGCTAAAGAAATGCCGCGCTGGCCGCCAATAATAGTAGTAACGCCTTGAAGCAAAAAATCTTCTTGAGAAGGATTAGAAAAAAGAGTTAAATTACGATCAGAATTTACATTAAGGTCAATAAAACCTGGGGCTAAATAAGCTCCCATTCCATCTATAATTTCATCAGCTTTATAATTCGGAAAACTACCAATGGCATAAATTTTTTCTTTTTTAACTAAAATATTCGCTTTTACTGCTGGCCTACCAGTTCCATCAATAAGTTGAATATTTTTAATAAGGAGAGTCATTAGTTAATTATAGAACAGATTTTTATTAATTTAAAGTTTTTTAAAAGGGCTTTAAAAAAACGCAAGGGACTGAAAAGGGTTGCGATTATTATCGCTCTTTTAGTGGCTAGCTTTCTAACAAATCATTAGAACCTTTTTGGAAGCCGGCGCTTAAATTATTTAAATTTAAATATTGAGATAAAAAAAGTCCCCATTAGACAAAGCAAGCGTGTTGCTTGCCTATCTAACGAGGTTTGATATTATGCCCTTACTTTTCGCTGTCGTCGTCAACCAAGGTTGACGTATCTAAATCCATTACTTTTTGAAAAAAATACTGGATTTAACGGCTCTTTCATTATTCTTTCTTTTGTCCTTTAAGTCTTAAACATAAAGACAAGACTCGCCAAAATAAAATTTTGACGACAAGCTCCTATAAAGACTTACTTAAAAAGAATAATATTAATCCCAAACCAGTAAAAATGGCAGAAATAATCCAAAACCTCATAGTAATATTAGCTTCGTGCCAACCAATAGCTTCAAAATGATGATGAATTGGAGTAGAAAGAAAAATTTTTCTGCCAAATAATTTTTTACTAATAACTTGAGCAATCACTGAAAGGGATTCAATTACAGGAATAATCATAAAAAATGGTAAAAATAAAGCAGCATTAGTAAGCATTGCCATTACTCCAATTGTAATTCCTAAAGCCATTGAACCAGTATCGCCCATAAAAAATCGCGCTGGATAAACATTAAACCACAAAAAAGCCAACAAAGCGCCAATAATTACGCCATTTAAAACCGCTAAATCATATCGTCCTAGAAAAAAAGCTATTACCATTAAAGCCGAAAAAGCAAAAAGAGAAACACCCCCAAGAAGTCCGTCTAAGCCATCTGTTTCATTGGATGAGAAAGCGCTAGCGATGATAATAAACATAAATACCAAAAAATACCAGCCGTGAATTTCAATATTTCCGATAAATGGAATATAAAACATACTCCAATCTAATTTAAAATAAAACCACCAAGCGCCAAGAGCAGCAATTAAAGTATAAATAATTAATTTATGTCGAACTTTTATTCCTCCTCCATTAGGCCCGATTTTAAAAATTCCAAACAAATCATCCGCTAACCCCACTATAGCGGCAATTAACATTGCCGCTAATGGCAAATAAGTTTGCGCTCGATTAGTAAAGTTAAAATAATCCCATATACCACCGAAAAGAGAGTTTAAAATAAAAAATAAAAAAGCTAAACCAAGAACGGTTAGCCAAATAATAATTCCTCCCATTGTTGGAGTGCCAGCTTTTGATTTATGAAGATTCGAAAAAATTGGCGTTTGTTCGCTAACGCGAATTTGTTTGCCTAATTTATATTTAAATAAAAATTTAAGTAAAAGTGGCGTTAATAATAAAGCTACCAAAAAAGATAATCCGGTTAATATTAAAATGCGAATTACTTCTAATGTAAGCATAATGATTCTTGATTATTAATAAATACTGCCAATAGTTATTATTTAATTAATTTTAATAATTCTTCAGTATCCTTAAATCTATTTTCGCTACCAAGCACTATTATTAAAATAAGCCGTTCTTGCTTACTAAAAAGAGAAAGCAAATTTTCGCCAGCTTCTTTAATATAACCAGTCTTACCGCCAATAAAATCCAACCGACCAGCAAATTGGTTAATATTAAGTAATTTTCTATTTATTCCGCTGTTTAATTCTAATATTTCTGCTTTTTCTTGTTTTTGCAAAGTAATTTCAAAAATTCGCGGATGATTATAATAAATGTAATTTGTTAATATGACCAAATCATCAACCGTTGATTTATTAAGATAAGAAAGTCCTGTTGGATCGTCAAAATTAGTCTTAAACATTTTTAATTCAATAGCTTTTTTATTCATTAATTGAATAAAGTCAGGACCTATTGCATCAGCCAAGGCAACTGCTGCATTATTGCTGGAAATAATTAACATTGCCCTGATTAAATCTTCAACTGTAAAAGTTTCCCCAGATTTAAATCCTCCGGCTATTCCATGCGTTTTAAATCCAAAAGCATCTTTATTTATTGTTACTTCTTTATTTAAGTCACTTTTTTCAATCGCTATTACCGCTGTCATTAATTTAGTCAAAGAAGCAATAGGCCAGCTATTATTGGTATTTAATTCAAAAATATTAATATTATTACTTAAATCCCTTACTAAAACAACGCTAGAAGTAATATTAATTTGCGATTTATTGTTTAAAATTTCTGACTTCATTTTTGTAATTATTTGATTATAGTTCAATGAACTCACTTGTCCAGAATTATAACTAGGCGAATTTATTAATTTTAAATCATAATTTAATAAACTATAATCCTCTTTTATTTGTTGACTATTTATATTTTTTTTCTTTAAATTAGAATATTGCTTAATCTCTGAGACAGGGATAACATAAGAAACAGCAGAACCAGCAACAATAATAACACTGGCCTTTTCAATGTCAGCGCTTTGACCTAGACTCCTAGATATTAGAATAGAAACTAAAATGACTAAAACTAAAATTAAAGATTGAAATTTAACCATATTTAATTAAACTTTAAATTCTAGACCCTAAACAAATTCAAAATTCAAATATTTAAATTCAAAACTTTTTATTTAATCGGATTTTGGACATTTGGATTTATTTAGCCCGCCTGCAACGCTTGATCGGATTTATATTTATTATATTCTGGCAATTCTTCAATGTTAGATATTCCTAAATATTTTAACAAATCAAAACTTGGTTTATATAAATACACATTAGTTTTTTTTGGGTCTGAAAAACGCTCAATCAACCCCCTTATTAAAAGAGCCCGCAAAATAAAAGAAGAATTTACGCCCCGATAAAAATCAATTTGCGCCCTGGAAAGTGGCCCTAAATAAGAAACCAACGAAAGTGTTTCCAACGCAGTTGCGGTAAGATTTTCTTTTAATTCTTCCTTTGCAAGATTTTTTATTGTTGAAGCAAATTCTGGCTTTGTTGCTATTTGAACCTGCTGACCACTCAGTGAATCCGAGAAAATTAATTTCAATCCCCTATTTTCATTTTGATATTGCTGATTTAATTGTTCCAATATTTCTTTTATAAATTTTTCAGGTGAAATTTGTTGATTAAAATAAATTTGTAAATTAGCATCGTTATTTAAAATCTTAATAATTTTTTTAATTTCTATTGGTTCGCCATAAACAAAAAGTATTGCCTCTATTGCTCCAGTGATATTTTGAATTTTAGGTTCAAGCATATTAAATTATAAATTTTAAAATTAATTAAAATATTTTTCTTTGTAATTTTTATCAATTATTTTATTTAAAATCATTGCTGAAAAATTTGAACGTGAATCTTTAAAAATATTAAATTCTTTTTTCTTTTCATTTTTTTGTTTTTTTTGTTCATCAAAATATTCTTGCAAACACTCACGATAAGTTTTAAATTCTAAATCTGATAAATCGTTTTTCTTGAATTTATCATAAATTATTAAATCCTCACAAGTTAATTCATTGGGATTTATCTTTACAAAATGACTATCAGCACATTTTTCTTTTTGTTCTTTTAATTCTTCCCTTAATTCATCTAGTTTAATTTCAGGCTTTGTAATTTTTTCTCTAATTGGCTCTAAAATTTCCATATTTCAAAATGTTTTAACATTTTTAATTCGCGCAACCTTTTGATAATTATAAAACGATATTCTTTTCTTCTTTAAGATGGGGCAGCAAAGTTTGTTCCTTATATTTTTCTATAATTATATCAGAAAAACTATGTTTTTGGTCAACTTTAATAGTTTGATTATGCAATAAATGAAGCAATGCCAAAAATAACACAATCACCTCAGAACGTGATTTTTCTTTAGTAAATTTTCCAAATTTTTGAATTCCGCCTTCTAAACGCTCCATAAGTTCTTTAATTTTTTCTTCTAAACTAATTATTGATAATTCAATTTTACTAACTGCTGGCGATAATTGCTTAATAGATTCAAAAATAGAATTTATAGCTTGATGCAAAACTTTAACGTTTAAATCTTTTGGAGGATAAAAAATGGGCGGCCTGCCCAGAAAAAGCGACCTAGAAATGGAATAGCCATTTTGTTCCCATGTTTTTTTAAATAAATTAATTGCTGGCTTAAATTCTTGATATTTACGCAACTGTTCTCCTATGTTTCTAATTCCTTCTTCCTCGTCTTCTGTTAATTCTAGACTTGGCAAAAGCGTTTTTGATTTAATTAAAAGTAAACGCGAAGCAATTACAATAAAATCTGCCAACGCACGAGGCTCAATTTTTTTAATTTCTTTAAGATAATTTAAAAAATTCGTTGTAACTTCTGCTAAGCTTAAATCAGTAATTGGCAACCTTTTTTCTTCAATCAATTCTAATAATTTTTCAATCGGACCTGTAAATTGAGTTAGTTTTAATTTATAGTTCATATCTAAGAAATAATTTCATTATAAAGTTTAAAATAATCGCTTAAAAGCCGAGTTATTAAATATTTCTTTTTAACTGATAAATGGGCTTGATAACCAATTTTTTCTTTTATTTTTGGATTTTTTAATAATTTAATAATTAATTTAGCAGCTTGTTCTGGATTTTTAACAATAAAACCATTTTTATTATTTTGAATTTGAAGTTTTAGGCCAATAGCTGTTCCAGCGATTACTACTTTTGATTTCCACATCGCTTCAGTAGCTGTTAAACCAAATCCTTCTTTAATGGATTTTTGTAAAATTAAATCCGAACCGCACTGAACCGCATTAACAAAAACATCATTGTCAATCTTTTTATTTTCAAATTCCTTAGGGTCATAAAAAAGAAAAACATCAGAACAATCTTTTGTCTTATTCTTCACTTGTTCAAAAACTTCCTCAGATTGAGGATCGTCTTTAGCTAAAGAAAGGCCCAATAAAATCAGCTGAAGTTCTGGCATCTTTTCTTTTGCTAAATTAAACGCCTCAATTACTCCTAATGGGTTTTTCCATGGATCAAAACGCGATACTTGAGCAATTAGCGGTTTATTAGGATTAATATTAAATTTAGAAAGAATTTCACGAGCTTTTTTTTCGCTAATTGGAATATGTTGATAATCAAGCGGATCAAGGGCCGGCGGCATAATAAATATTTTATTATTAGCAATATTTTTTGGTTTAAATTCCTTTAAACTAACAACTACTTTATCATACTGCTTTAAAATCGGATAAATCCAAGTAGAAATTTCTTTGTCAGGCGTTGAAAGATCAAGATGTATTCTCGCTATCATCGGTTTTTTATGAAAAAATAAAATACTTGCTAATGGCTGCGGATCGTGAATTACAAAAAGGTCGGCCGGAATTTTTTTAAGCTCATTAGCCAATTTTTTATTAATAGACAAATAAAAATTTTTTTCTTTTTCATTTAAATTAACTTTTTCTCCTTGAAATCCATTATGAATTTTTTTTGTAATTTCAAAAAATCTTTTCGGCGCCTTAAAAGTAAACCAAGAAGCCTTTATGCCCAAACTTCGCTTTAATGGAATTAAATTGCTTAAAATCTCAGCCACTCCCCCGCCTCGCGAAACTGAACTAATATGAATAATTTTTTTACCTTTTAAAAACCGCGCATCTTTCTCTATCTGCTTAATTATTTCAGTCCCAACTAGTGATTTATAATCTTTAATATTTTTCTTAGATAAATAAACTTTTTCAATCATAATAATGCTGCCCCTATTACTCCTGCTGATTTTCCAAGTCGCGCTTTAAGAATTGGAATATTTTTGGATTTAGGATTAATAATAAATTTTTTAGCTGTTTCTTTAGTTTTTTTTATAAAAAGACTATAAGCGCTTGATAGTCCTCCGCCCAAAATAATAACATCCGGGTCAAGGACATTCACTGCATTGGCAATTACTATTCCTAAGTTTTCGCCAAAAATTTTAAAAATTTTTTTTGCCTTTTCATTGCCATTTTTTGCTTTTAATTCCAAATCAAGTGGATTTTTAATGCCTATTTTTTTGAAAAATTTCTCAGAACATAAATCCTCTGCTTCAATTATTTCAAATTTAGAATTTACTTTCTCACCATTCATTTTAGATAAAACGGAAGGCAAGCAAAAATTTTGAGGTTTAAAATTTAAAAGCATATGCCCAATTTCTCCTGCCCCTCCTCTTCCTTTGTAAATTTTTTTATCAATAATAATTCCACCGCCAAGTCCACTGCCCAGTGTAAGCCCTACAATATTATTATATTTTTTTCCGGCCCCTAATAATGCCTCAGCATAAACTAAGCAATTAGCGTCATTTTCAAAAATAATTGATTTATTCCAAATTTTCCCTATTTCTTTTATTAAATTAATTCCTTTAATTTTCGGAAAGTTAGGTGAATAAATTAATTTACCATCTTCAATAATCCCAGCAATTCCGATACCGATTTTTCTAAAATTAAATTTCTTTAATTCCTCGTCTTTGCCAATTTCACTAAGAATTCTTAAAAATTCTCTTCTAGTTCTAGAACGATATTTTAAATCTTTATTTAAAAGTGATTCTTGCATTTTTTTATCCCGATGCAAAATAGGGACTCCGACTCCAGCCACTGTATCAGAATGACGGCAAAACGTTGACCCTGAAACGTCAGGACCAAAAATCGCATATCTAATTTTTGTAGCGCCAATGTCAAGGCCCAAAGTTATCATATTAATAAAATTATAACAGATTTTATATAAATTGAAAATACTTTGTATCCGTCCATAACATATTGGACTTTTAAGGCGTTAAATTGCTGACAATGTGTTGCAATAGCAGGGTGCAATAGTAGGGTCTAACCCTACTATTGCAAACAGACCCCGCACGTTGCAAACTTGCAAATTATAGAATCAGTCTTAATACGCTGTATTATTGCCCATGGTCGCATATTCAAATATTTCTGGTATACTCCTTATAGGAAATTTCCTAATAATATAAGTCAATAATTAATAATCAAATGTTAGCTATTTACCGAAAATATAGACCAAAAACCTTATTAGAAGTTTTAGGACAAGAAGCAATAATAGAAATCCTTCAAAATGCTGCCAAACTTGATCGCTTAGCTCATGCTTATTTATTTTATGGTCCGCGCGGCAGCGGGAAAACTACAGTTGCCCGTTTAATTGCTAAACTTGCTAATTGCGAAATCAGACACCAAAATCAAAAATTTAAAAAACAAGGAGAGTCTTGCAATAAATGCCGATCTTGCCGGGAGATAGATAATGGTTCAGCGCTAGATGTAATAGAAATTGACGCAGCTTCCAATCGCGGCATTGATGAAATCAGAGCGTTAAAACAAAATATTCGATTATCACCATCTTCTTATTATTATAAAGTTTTTATTATTGATGAAGCGCACCAATTAACTTTGGCAGCTTTTAACGCCTTGCTTAAAACCTTAGAAGAGCCGCCAGAGCATGTAATCTTTATTTTAGCTACCACTGATTATGAAAAATTACCAGCCACCATTACCTCCAGAACACAAAAATTTCATTTTAAAAAATTGCCTTTAATTAAAATTCTTGATAAATTAAAAATAATTAGTAAGGCAGAAAAATTCAAAATTGATGAAGCAGCTATGGAATTAATCGCTGCAACCGCAGAAGGCAGCTTCAGGGATGCAGAATCATTACTTGACCAAATTGCATCTTTATCGCAAACCAGTGAAGAAAAAAATCAAAATAAATTAATATCTAATCCATATAAATCAATGATTAATATAGAAGATGTTGAAAGAATTCTTGGTCGTATTAGCTTTTCTAAGACAGCAGAAATGGCAGAATTATTAATCAAGCAAAACCTAAGCGCTGCCTTGGATTATCTTTTTAAGATCAACGAAAATGGATATAATTTACAACAGTTCAATAAGGATTTAATTCATTATCTTCGTCGAGTTTTAGTCCTAAAAGCTAGCCCAGGATTAGAAAAAGAATTCCAACGAGAACTAATTGAACAAGAAATTACGCTTCTTAAAAATCACAGCCAACTAATTAATGAAGGCAAGATAATTAATTTGCTAAAATCTTTAATTCGCGCTTATACTGAAATGCGGTATAGTCCATTTCAAATTATTCCTTTAGAAGTAGCGATTATTGAGAATTTAAAAAAAGGATAGAAAATGCCGGGTAGTGTAACGGTAGCACGTCAGGTTTTGGTCCTGAAAATTGGGGTTCGATTCCCTGCCCGGCAGCCATAGACTTTTCATATTATTTATCATAGAATCTAATTAAACATTATTGGTGTTTTATGTTAAATATGTTGTGTTAGATTCCGGTTTAAATAATAGTATTTACTTGCTAAGTCTTAGCTAATTTAAAATATTAAAAATATTAACTGTTTAAAATAAAAAAGGTCGACAATAAAATTAAAAAAGAAAATAAAATATGACAATACAAAAATTTTCCAAAGGCGAAGCAATCCGTTTTGGCTGGGACACAGCGAAAAGTAATCTTGGTTTTTTCATCCCGTTTTTAATAGCTTTTTTCGCGCTTCTTGTCATTCCTTATAAGTTTATTGTGCTGCCAGCGATGGAAATAAATATTTTTCTAGGATTTATTCTTTTTGCTGCTGATTTTGCTTTAACAATAGTGATTTCAATGGGATTGGTTAAAATCGCTTTAAGATTTTGTGATAATGAGAATGAAAAAGGTAGATTTAGCGATTTATTCTCCCAGTGGCGTTTGTTTTTCAAATATCTGTTTGCTATAATCCTTTTTAATCTAATTTTTTTAGCTGGATTTCTTCTGTTAATTATTCCCGGAATTTATTTAGCTATTAAATTTTGGTTTTTTGACTACTTTATCATTGACAAGGGACTTGGTCCGATAAAAGCGCTCAAAAGAAGCTCTGCTATTACAAATGGACATAAATGGAATTTATTTGTTTTTTTATTAATGCTTTTCGGCATTAATTTACTTGGAAGCTTAGCTTTAGTAATTGGTTTATTCATTACTATTCCTATAACATTACTTGCTGTGGCTTTTGTTTATCGAAAATTACTGGCTCAAACAGAAGTTGCTTCAGCAACTGAAATATCGCCAGAAAGAATAAACGGATAATAATTAATAATCATTTATCAACAAAATAAACCCCGCGCCCGAAATGCACGGGGTTTATTTTGTTGATTTTATCAAAAAACAAAAAAATAATTAATGCAAACTTAATAAAAAGCCGCAGATTATTTTAATAAAATTAAATATCTTAAATTACGCTACTTATTTTTTATATCTGTCATTACTGCCCGCATTAACTATACCAAAAATATTGTAGGCAGACTAAGAACGAAGTTTAAAAAAGAATATTCATACTTATGAGCAAGCGCGCTCACTAATCATTCAAATTAATAACGCTGTTCCTAAATCTAAATGTGGCATATTTTTTATTTTTTATTTAGTGGTTAGACATTTCACATAACGTTCGCATATATGCGATGTTTTGTGGAGCGTAGCGAAGCAAAATATAAATGGGGCTTTTACATAAAAGCCGTAACCAGATATACGCTGTTAGCTGATATAAATAAATTCGCGAGCGAAGCGAGTATCATTCAGGTAAATTTTATTTTTTATCAAGATCATCATAAATTTCAACCGAATATTGAAAATCTGTTTTCTCTGTTTCAATAACCAAATCAAAATCTACTTCATCGTTTTCTTTAACAAACTGCCATGAATCTTTTGGCTCGTTTTGAAATTTTTCACCATTAAGCACATATACAAAACCGTTTTCTTTACTGATAAATTTTTCATTTGGTGGTGTATGAATTTTCAAAATGAGCGGATTATCTTTGTCAAAAAAATACGGATATTCTAAATTTACACCAACATTTGAGTAAATTGAACGCATTATAGCAATTGCCGATTTATTTGATGCAAAAATTTTTCTTCGCCCAAATTTTAACTTACCCTCGTTTATTTCTTGGATTGAGCCATGCAACAATAGTCCTTGTTTTTGACAAAGATGATCCAAAAAATTTCAGTAGTTATTTCTTTTTCCTTTAGTTCTCGTAATTGGTCTAATGAGATACGCTTAATTCCCTCTTCGCTACTTTCGAAGATTTTTTTATAAAAGTCTTCCATTAATTCTTCTTGAATTGGTATTTGTTCTTTTTGTTCTGCTTTTATATATTCCATTGTATAAAAATAAAAATTAAAATTTGGAACAATGAATACAATAACGACGAACACTGCTCCCTAAATAGAAAAACGCCCAATGAAATGCTAACATTATTATCAATTAACAAACTGACAAATGTCTGTGGTTAAAACACCATTTTTTAGACAGAATGAATGAGGAAATTCAATCTCTCCAAATCCTTTATTTTTAGGTTTATCTTTCTTTAGTTGTTATCCGTATCAATTCTTCAAGATGCTTATCTTCAATAGTTTCAGTTACTAATTGGTGGGGAGCAATACTGTCCATCTCAATATCAGTACTACTTATTGGTAAAACAAAGACATTGCCTGATTCTGGATGCTTTCCTAAAACTACTTTTATGCCCTCTTTCTCACATCTTTTTATTATTTCGTCTATTGGTGTAGTGTAACCTGGAAATTCCTCGTCATCTTTCTTCATTCTTGCGTAAATTTCTGGTTGGATACCCGGGAAAGGGATACTCTCTTTTGATTCATTAATTTTTTCAACTAACTTCAAAATTTCTGCTACTTTTTCTAGTCTTTCCTTCTCAAAGTTGTCGTGAGATTCTTGGTTTGGTGTTACTTCTTCAAAATGTAGATTTGGTTTTTCCATATTTTTTTTATTTTTATCCTGTCGCTTCTAAAATTTTATGCCAGTGCTTATGGCTTTTATTATTATCATAATAGCTAAAAACTCTTGTTTTAACATTTTTAAATCCTCGTTTAATTAATAATTTTTGTAAATAATTTTGCGCAAGGTTTGATTTACTATTTTTATCACTTATATTAAAAGTATGAATAAAAAAACTAGCCCCTTTCTTTAAGATTACCAAAAATTGTTTGTAAAAGCTATTCTTTGTTTTTTAATTTATGAATTACATAATTTAAGTAAACTAAATCAAATGGTTTATTTTTTAAATTGTAAAAAAGAATTTATTTATTTTACTTAACGCTTCAGTATATGCGAAGTTTCCCGACTTCCTTTTTTAAATTATAAAAGGGGGCGAAATTTGGGTGAAGCCCGAGCCGAGGGCTGAACCGTATATCCTTTGTTATATGACCTGAACGGAACGAAGTGGAGTGAAAGCGCAGTATGGCTTGAGTTCAAAAAATATTTTTATTTATGTTTGGTAATAATCTCAAGAAATAAAAAGACTGCTAACAATGCGCTACAGCGAACGCCGACAAGCGGCGTCGCTGAGCTTAGATGTTAGCTTTTTTGGCGCGAATCACAACCCTACTGTTCTTACTTAGTGGTCTCTTTCATAAATAAGGTTACGTATTATTTGTTGACTTTTGGCTAA
>CAYNMK010000016.1:0-13959 GCA_964398445.1 uncultured Candidatus Saccharibacteria bacterium
GCAGGCGCGGGAAGAAACAAATCTTTCCAAAAACGCTGAAATTGTTAATTGGCGGAGGGAGAGAGATTCGAACTCTCGATACCTTGCGGTATGCCGCCTTTCCAAGGCGGTGCACTAGTCCACTATGCGATCCCTCCATTTGTCCGCATTATTTCTATTTACACTTTTTGTTCCCGAAGAGCTTTAATTCGTTTTTCTGCTGCTGGATGAGTTGAAAATAATTTATGAAGCCAAAAGGTTTTTTCTTTTCCACGAAAAGGGCTTACAATATACAAATGAGAAGTAGCGTCATTAGCTGTTTTTAAAGGGTTTGTATCTTGAGAAATTTTTTCAAGAGCTCTGGCTAATCCTTCAGGGTGCCTAGTTAAAAGAGCGGCTGAAGCATCTGCTAAAAATTCTCTTTTTCTAGAAATTGCTAATTTTATTAATTGAGCAAAAATTGGAGCAAAAATCGCTAAAGCCAAAGCTACTAATATCATAATTAATTTTAATTGTCCTCCTCCTTGACCTCCTCCTCTTATGCCCCCCCAAAAAGCTATTCTAAAGAAAAAATCAGTTAAAATAACAATAAATCCAACTAAAGTTACTATAATAGTTTGCAACAGCATATCTTTATTTCCAATATGAGCTAATTCATGGGCAATCACTCCTTCCAATTCTACTCTTTCTAATTTTTCAAGAAGCCCTCGTGTTACCGCTATTACGCCATGTTTTGCATTGCGACCAGTAGCAAAAGCGTTTGGTTGGGCAGAATCAATAATAAAAATTCGCGGCAAAGGAAGTCCAGCAGTAATGCAAAGATTTTCTACTAATCTATATAATTCTGGATTATCGCGTTTTTCAATTAATTTTGCCTTGTTAAATGCCAGAATAATTCTATCAGAATACCAATAAGCAAAGAAATTCAAAAGAATACTAAAAATTATTGCAACATATAAAATTGTCAGACTTTGCAAAAAATAAGAAATTATCCAACCAATCCCAATAATTAAAAGTAAAAAGAAAAATAAATATAACCAGGTTTTCCTATTATTTGATTCGACTTGAGTATACAAGTTGGGCATAATTTAAAATAAAAAACCAAAAATAAAAGCAATCTAAAATTTAACATTAATTGGTTCTTTAGCTATCTCTTCTATTTCAAAAAATTCTCTTTTTTGAAATTTAAATATGGAGGCAATAAGATTTGATGGAAAACTTTCAATTTTAATATTTAAATTTCTAGTATTAATGTTGTAAAAACGTCTAGATGCTTGAATTTTATCTTCTGTATCTCTTAACTCTCGCTGAAGTTCAATAAAATTTTCTGATGCTCGAAGTTGAGGATAATTTTCTGATACTGCAAAAAGTGTCTTAAGTGTTCCAGAAAGCATATTTTCTGTTTCTCCCATTTTTTTTGGATCGCCTGATTGTTCAGCTCCCATTGCTGCGGTTCTGGCCTTGGTAACATTTTCAAAGACTGTTTTTTCATGAGATGCATATCCCTTAACTGTTTCAATTAAATTAGGGATTAAATCATATCTTCTTCTTAATTGAACATCAATATCAGCCCAAGCCTCTTGCGTTCGATTTTTTAAGGTAATTAATCTATTATAGATAAATATTGTCCAAATAATTATTAGTCCTATAACTATTAAAATAATTTGAAAAGTGTCCATAAATTAAATTGAAATCAATAATTTAATGTAGCAAATATAATAATAAGAGCTTAATATCTCAAGAAACTTAATGAAGTTATTAATTAATTTGTTATATTAAAAATTTGAAACCAAGTAATAAAATTTTTTCACGCTTATTTTATCTGTATCTTTAAAAGATATTTTTTGTATTATTTTTTAATGCCTTATTTTTAAGAATTTATATAATTAATAATTATTAATTATGCCGACCTTTTAAAATATTATAACTAAAAATTTTCTAAAAAACAATTTATATGGCACAAACTTTTGATAATAATTTTTATTTATGCTATAATATAAATCATAAATTTGCAATTTAAATTTTAAATTTTATTAAAAATGAATAAAAAATTAATAGTTTTTAATTGGAAAATGAATCCAAATTCACTTAATGAAGCGGAACGACTTTTTGACTCAGTTTTAAATTTTAAGTCTTATATTTTATATTATAAAATAATTGTTGCGGCGCCGTTTATTTATTTATCTGATTTAAAATCTAAGGTCTCCGCTTTTATTAAAAATCACAATGAGCTTCATCTTGCTTCGCAGAATTGTTTTTGGGAAGAAAAAGGCGCTTATACTGGAGAAATTTCGCCAAAAATGTTAAAAAATTTAGGAATAGAATATGCAATAATTGGTCATTCTGAGCGTCGAAAATATTTAAATGAAACAGATGAAATAATAAATAAAAAAGTTGAAGCTGCACTAAAAGCAGGGTTAAAAGTTATTCTTTGCGTTGGTGAGTCTAAAAAAAGCATTAAGTATCAAACATTAAACATCAAGGCTGCGAAAAATTATATTAAAAAACAATTAGAAAAAAATTTAAAAGGTTTATCCCTAAATTCTAAATTCTATATTCTAAATTCTCGTCTTATTATTGCTTATGAACCGCAGTGGGCTATTAGCAGTAATGTTGGCAGTTGTCCCAGCGCTCCTCAAGACGCCTTAGAAATGATAAAATTTATTAAACAAATTTTAAGTGTTGTGCTTCATGCTCCATATGTTAAAGTTTTATATGGAGGCTCTGTAAATAGTGAAAATATAAAAAATTTCATACAACATAAAGAGATAGATGGCGTCTTAATCGGCGGGGCAAGCCTAAAAACAAAAGAAGTTGAAAAAATAATAAAATTAAGTTTATGAAATTAAAAAAAATCGTTATTAGTATTATAATTATTTTAATTAGTTTTGTGGTGATCGTTAGCTTATCGGGATTGAGTTTTGTTATACCTATTCCCGGGCAGGTGAATATAGATAAACAAAATAATATAAATCAGGGCATTTATCAGCGTCAATTAGCGCCTATGGATAATTTTTTTCTTACAACAAGAGATAATATAAGAATCTCAACTAATATTTATGAGGTTGAAAATCCGATTGGTTGGATTGTTTTTTCACATATGCTGTCTTCAACTAAAGAATCTTGGCATGATTTAGCAATTAAACTTCAAAAACTTGGCTATGAAAGCTTAGCTATTGACTTAAGGGGACATGGTGATTCTATAAGAGCAGATAAGCACAGATTATCAGAAGATAAAAATGAATTAACGCGAAAATTAGATCATCGAGATTTTTCTAATGAAAAACATCAAAAAAGTATTCTAGACATAGAAACAGCGGTAAGGCATTTAAAATTCAGAGGAGCAACTCCAGATAAAATTAGTTTTATCGGTGCTTCAATAGGCGCTAATTTGTCATTGCAATATATAAGCGAAAATCCAGAATTTAGAACTGCTATTCTGCTCTCGCCAGGATTAAATTATAAGGGAATTAAATCCGAGCCTATGGTAAAAAAATTAAAAGATAACCAAAGAGTATTATTTATAAGCAGTCGTGATGATGGTCCAAATGTTGAACATAACCAAAAACTTTTTAATTCAACACCAGCAGAAGTAGAGAAAGATTTAATTATTTACGAAAATGCCGGGCATGGAACAGATATGCTTACTGTGCGCCAAAATTCTGATATTGAGATTGATAAAGAAAAACCAGATATTAAAAAAATAATTATTCAATTTTTAAAACAACCTATAGAAAAAGTTGACTTTTAAATATTATTGATCTATACTATTAATGATAGGTGAGTGATAAGCAGCCCTTAGCGATGATGTCGACTAAGGATTGTCTGCAATCTGTTTGGAGCTCCGTCTTTTGACGGAGCTTTTAGTTGTAAAATTTTTATAAATTTAGTAAAATAAAAATGGAGTCGCAGGATGAGCACTCATCTATTACAAACAGAATTGGAGGTCACCACTTGCGGCTCTGTCAATCATTAGTTGTTTAAAATTAATTTAAAATAATTTTATTTAAACTTATGCACAGTTTACATTTAATTTAATTGCTTTAAAATTAAATTAAATAATCAATTGCAATTGAATGGTCGATAATTGTATTTTTATAAAAAATAATTCTTTACTTGTAATGTAAAAATTATTTAAACATTACAGGCATTGCTAAAATGGTAAAAAATAAAAAGAAAGTAGTCAAAAAGAAAGTAGTCAAAAAGACTATAAAAAAGAAGACGACTAAAAAATAGTTAAAAAGAATAAGAAAGAAAAATAAAGCCCCTTAATGAAGAATAAGGGGCTTTATTTTTCTTGCATAAATATTATAAATTTAATATAATTAATTTAATGAAAATAATCATTAAAGCTACTAAATTAAAATTAACGCCTGCGATTTATCAATATATTGAAGATAAAATTGGCTCGCTTAGCCGTTTTATAAAAAGATTTGAAGATAAAGGTGAAATTAAAGCAGCAGTAGAAATAGCTCGCCCTACTAAACGTCATCGTCATGGCAATGTTTTTTACGCAGAAACTAATATTTATTTACCTGGTAAAATTTTAAGAGCCGAACATTATGATAGCGATATTAGAATTGCGATTAATAGTGTTAAGCATAAACTTCAACAAGAAATTAAAAAATATAAAACAAAGCAAATAGTTTTGCGCAAAGATGGGGGTATATTACGCGAAAAAGCTAAAATTTCTAATTTCTAATTTCTAGTTCGCAGATATTAGCGAGAGTTTTGTGAGTGGAAAAATTAAGAATTTAGAAAAAGAAATATATTATGTTTAATTTTTTTAAAAATATTTTCCATAAGAATAGTGAAAATTTTGAGCCTCTTATAGAAGCGATTAATAATCTCGAGTCGTCCTTAGAAAAATTAACAGACAAAGAATTAAAAGATAAAAGTGAAGCCCTTAAGAAATCAGCTATCTCAATAAATAATTTAAAGTCTGACGATTTACTTCTTGAAGATGATTTAGATTTACTTCCTGAAGATAACTTAGAGCTTGATGATTTACTTCCTGAGGCTTTTGCTTTAGTTAGGGAATCAGCTAAACGAACGCTTAATCAACGTCATTTTGACGCCCAATTAATAGGCGGCATTGTATTGCATCAAGGAAAAATCGCAGAAATGATTACTGGGGAAGGAAAAACTTTAGCTGCTACGGCACCAGCTTATTTAAATGCTATAACTGGTAAAGGAGTCCATATTATTACAGTAAATGATTATTTAGCGCGACGCGATACAATTTGGATGGGACAAATATACAATCTGCTTGGATTATCAATAGGATGCCTTACCCATGAAACCGCTTATTTATATGACGCAGAATATATACCAGAAAATTTAAATTCTCAAGTTCCCGACAATGAAAAAAACAATGAAGATAAAGAAAGAGATGCTTTTGGTGGTTTTAAAATTATTCAAAATTTTTTAAGGCCAGTTAATCGTCAAGAAGCTTATAGAGCTGACATTCTTTATGGCACTAATCATGAATTTGGATTTGATTTTCTTCGAGATAATTTAGCTTATTATTTAGATAATCAGACTCAAATCAAAAAGCATAATTATGTAATTATTGATGAGGTTGATAGCATTTTAATTGATGAGGCTAGAACTCCATTAATTATTGCGGCGCCAGACGCAAAGTCTAGCGATTATTATCATCTTTTTACAAAAACGGTTCAACAACTTCAAAAAAATGAAGATTATTTAACTGATGAAAAAACAAAAACCGTAAATATTTCTGATAAAGGAATTGATAAAGTTGAAAAAATTCTTAATATTGAGAATATTTACAGTCTTGAAAATTTTCAATTAATTCATTATTTAGAAGAATCACTTCGGGCTAAAGCGTTATTTCATCGCGATAAGAACTATGTAGTTAAAAATGGCGAAGTTATAATTGTTGATGAGTTTACGGGCAGAATGATGCATGGTCGGAGATATTCAGGCGGACTTCACCAAGCGATTGAAGCCAAAGAAGGCGTGGCTATTAAACAAGAATCAAAAACATTTGCCCAAATTACCATTCAGAATTATTTTCGTTTATATCAAAAAATTGCCGGAATGACTGGCACAGCTCAAACATCAGCTGAAGAATTTCATAAGGTTTATAAATTAGAAGTCGTTAGTATTCCGACTAATAAGCCGATGGTCAGAAAAGATTTACCAGATCTTATTTATAAAAATCTTGAAGTAAAATATCGCGCAGTAATCAAAGAAATTAAAAAAGAGCATTTGATTGGACGGCCAATTTTAGTAGGCACAGCTTCAATTGAAAAAAATGAAATTTTATTATCCTTATTAAGGCAAGCTAATATTCCTTGTGAAATATTAAATGCTAAAAATCATGAAAAAGAGGGCATAATTATTGCTCAGGCTGGCAGGTTAGGAGCTATTACTATTGCTACAAATATGGCAGGAAGAGGTGTGGATATAGTGCTTGGCGGACATAGCCCAGTCAATAAATCATCTGATGAATATAAAAAATGGCAAGATGAGCAAAACAAAGTTAAAGAATTAGGCGGGCTTCATATAATTGGTACTGAAAGACATGAAGCAAGACGAATTGATAATCAGCTTAGAGGAAGAAGCGGCAGGCAAGGGGATGAAGGTTCCTCTCAGTTTTTTTTATCATTAGAAGATGATTTGCTTAGGATTTTTGGGGGCGAAAAAATAAAATCTTTTATGGAAAAATTTAATTTGCCAGAAGATCATCCGATTGAATCAAGATTAATTTCAAAAATTATTAATGAAGCGCAGAATAAAGTTGAGGGATTAAATTTTGATGCCAGAAAACATCTCTTAGACTTTGACGATGTTTTAAACAAGCAAAGAACTGCTGTTTATTCTCGACGACAGAAAATTTTAGAAGCGCAAATAAATGAGACAGATAATTCTAACAAATCCGTATTTAGTGAAATATTGGAAAAAATAATTTTTAGCGTCTTTGAGCGAGTTAAAAACTCTTATTTATTGTCGTCTGACAATAACCTTCCTGTTTTACAATATGGAACATTGCAAGCAGAAGAAGACATTAATAAGCAAGAAATGTCAGGCGAAGAAAAATTAAAAAAGACGCTAATAGAAGTCGGCATTTTAGAGAATTTTACAGAAAATAATTCTTTATTAATTTCTGATATTGAAAATATTATTAAAAATAAGATAAAAAATCTCATTAAGGACTCTCCTGAACAAATTAAAATGAAAATATTAGGATCTTTGGATATGCTCTGGATGAAACACTTAGAAAGTATGGAAGCATTAGCAGAGTCAGTTAGGTTGCGGGCTTACGGACAGCACGATCCTTTGGTAGAATACAGAAATGAGGGTAGTCATTTATTTAAAGATTTATTTATTAATTTTGAAGGATGGATATTTAGTAATATTTTTAAAATACAGATAAACGCAAATAAGGGCGCGAACATAGAAGTAAATGAACGCAGAAATAATCTCATTGTAAATCAAGGCGCTTATCAAGATAAGTCAGTTTCCGAAAAAGTAGGGCGTAACGATCCTTGTCCTTGCGGCAAAAAAGACTTAGATACAAATAAGCCAATTAAATATAAAAAGTGTTGTTATCCAAAATTCGGATAAAATTATTTTTATGGGCAATAATATTAATAATATAAGGAATTTTGTTATAATCGCTCATATTGACCATGGTAAATCAACTTTAGCTGATCGGCTTTTAGAATTAACCAATACAGTTGAAAAAAGAAAAATGAAAGAACAAGTTTTAGATCAAATGGAGCTAGAAAGAGAAAGGGGTATTACAATAAAAATGCAGCCCGTAAGGATGTCTTATATTCTAAATTCTAAATCCTATATTCTTAATCTTATTGATACTCCTGGTCATATTGATTTTTCATATGAAGTTTCTCGCGCGCTAAAAGCGGTTGAAGGCGCTATACTTTTGGTTGATGCAACGCAAGGAGTGCAAGCGCAAACCATCACTAATGTTGAAATGGCAAAATCGCTTAATTTAGTAATCATACCGATTATAAATAAAATTGATCTTCCTTCAGCGCGCGTTAAAGAAACAAAAGAAGAAATAATGCGATTACTTAAAACCGAAGATTTAGCTTTAAGACTAAATTTTCAAGATATTCTTTGCGTTTCTGCTAAAACTGGACAAGGCATTGAAAAAATCTTTAAAGAAGTTATTTGTTGTGTTCCGGCTCCAAAGTATGAGATTAAAAATGGATTGCGCGCCCTTGTATTTGATTTTGAATATTCAAACCATCAAGGAGTAATATTATATGTCCGCATAGTAGACGGTAAAATAAAAAAAGGCGATAAGCTCTTTCTTTCGCAAGCCAGAGAAAATTTTACAGTTGGAGAAATGGGAATTTTTTCACCAAGCAAAAAATCAATAGAATCGTTAATGGCTGGAGAAATCGGATATATTGTAACAAATATTAAGAATCCAAGCATTGGAGTTGTTGGCGATTCCGTTGTATCATTAGAAAATTCTTTGCCAGCGCTTTCTGGATATATGCAACCAAAGCCAGTTGTTTGGGCAAGTATATATCCAGAATCCAATGAAGATTTTTCTGAATTAAAACAAGCCCTTGAACGTCTGCGTCTTTCGGATAGTTCTCTTGTTTTTGAAGAAGAATCAAGTGGAGCCTTAGGAAGAGGATTTAGATGTGGATTTTTAGGAATGCTTCATTTAGAAATAATAACAGAACGTCTTAAGCGCGAATTTAACTTAAACTTAATAACTGCTTCACCAACTATAACTTATAAAGTTATAGTTACAGACAACATAGAGAAAGAAATTTATTCGCCGGTCTTTTTTCCGGACGACAATAAGATAAAAAAAGTTTTTGAACCTTGGGTTGATATTCAAATTATAACTCCACCAAGTAAGCTCGGGTCAATAATGAAAATTTTACATGAATATGAAGTAGAAATAGGTGAAACAGAGCAGTTTGGCGATTATCGCGCTATATTAAATATAAAAATGCCGTTACGTGAATTAATGAAAGGTTTTTTTGATGAACTTAAAAGCGTAAGCTCTGGTTATGCTTCATTAAATTATAAAATATCAAATACAAGAGAAATATTGCAAGGAGGAATAACACGCCTTGATATTTGGGTTGGAGAAAAAATTATTCCAGCATTTTCACGTATTGTCAGCAAACAAAGAATTCAAAAAGAAGCAGAAGAAATCGTAGAAAAACTTAAAAAAATTCTTCCTCGCGCTTTATTTGTTGTAAAAATTCAGGCAAAAGGATTAGGGAAAATACTTGCTTCACGGTCAATGCCAGCTATTAAAAAAGATGTTACTGGCTATCTTTACGGAGGAGACAGGACAAGAAAAATGAAATTATGGAAAAAACAAAAAAAGGGCAAAAAACGTTTGCAAGAAGTTGGAAAAGTAAATATCCCGCATGAAGTTTTTATAAAAATGATGCAGAGATAAAATTAAGTAATGAGACTTATTTTAATAATATAATTTATGAAAATTATTATTGCTATTATCATCGCCATAGTTATAACTATGGTTTTGTCTTATATTTATTTTAGTTCTCAAGAGCAGCGGCAATTGCAAGAAAATCTTTTTAATTTAAGGGCTCAAATTGAAATACTGGCAGAAGAAAATAAGCACCTTAAATCAGAGATTGAATATTTTTCTTATCCGGAAAATTTAAAAAAAGAATTGAGGGCAAAATTTAATTATCGGAAACCAAACGAAAGAATGATTATTATCATTCCATAATTCTATTAAAACATAAAAATTCCAATGATAAATCTTAAACAATGTCTAATTATTTAACCTTTAATCTTACGCTTTAAATTTAAAAAAATAAAATGAATTTTTTAAGTAGTCTTAAAAATAAAAGTTTATCTAATGAAATTTGTCTTTTACGGACAGATTTTAATATTAAGAAAATTAACGACAATTTACGTTTTGTAGCAATTTTGCCGACTATTGAATTTTTAATAAATAAAGGAGCAAAGGTGGTAATTTTAAGCCATTACGGTAGGCCAAAAAAAGAAGAAATAAGAAAAAAGAAGGAGAAAAACTTTAGTTTGAGATTCACAATAGATTTTTTAAATAAAAAATTAAAGAAAAAAATTAGTTTTCTTAACTTTAATAATTTTGAGAACTCTAACATTATAAAATTTAAAAATAAAATAAAAAAAATGCCAGCTGGCAGTATTTTTTTGTTAGAAAATTTGAGATTTTTACCAGGCGAAGAAAAGAATGAGATTAAATTAGCAAAAAATTTAGCTGCTTTGGGAACTTTATATATTAATGACGCTTTTAGCGTTTGTCATCGACAAAATGCATCAGTTGTAAATATTACAAAATTTATCCCATCGTATGCAGGACTACTCTTAGAAAAAGAAATTAAAAATCTTGACAAAATTTATAAACTTACGCGTAAAGGGGGATTGGTAATAATTTTAGGTGGAATAAAAATTTCCGATAAAATCGGTTTAATTAAAAATTTTAAAAATAAAGCAGATTATTTTTTAATTGGCGGCGGTATGGCAAACACAATGTTTGTGGCCCAGGGACTGCCAATCGGTAATTCATTTTATGAGTCAAAAATGATTTTATTTGCTAAGCAATTACTAAAGTCTAATTCTGGTAAAATTATTTTACCAATTGACACAGTAATTAATAATCATAATATTTTAGATATTGGTCCGCAAACAATAAAAAAATACAGTGAAATTATTAAAAAAGCAAAAACAATAATTTGGAACGGCCCAATGGGATATATTGAAGATATGAAATTTTTAAATGGTTCAAAAGAGATAATTAAGGCAATTACTAAGAGTAGGGCATTTTCGGTTATCGGTGGTGGTGAAACCGCTTCCGTTGCGTTAAAAGTCAAAAGTCAAATATCAAAAAATGTGTTTATTTCAACTGGCGGGGGAGCAATGATAGAATATTTAACAAATAAAAAATTGCCAGGCATAGAAGCATTAAAGCGTAAAACGCAAAACGTATATTTATGAAAAAAATAGTAATTATACATCATAATGATTTAGACGGTTTTGGAGCTGCCTGGGTAGCTTGGAAAAAATTTGGAAATAATGCCAAATATTTATCAGCTGATTATATAATGCCAATTCCAAAAGGGTTAAAAAATAAAGAAATTTATTTCTTAGATTTTTGTTATTCATTTGCTGAAATGAAAAAACTCAAAAAAGAAGTCAAGTCTATAACAATTATTGATCATCATATTTCAAATAAGCCAACTTTAAAAATTGTTGACAATTATTCTTATAATATTAATAATTCAGGAGCTGTTTTAGCTTGGAAATATTTTTATCCTAAAAAATCAGTCCCAAAATTACTACTTTATATTGAATGTGTGGATCTTTGGAGGTTTAAAATGCCTTTTGCCAAAGAATTAATAGCAATTTTAGAAATTATTGATTTTAAATTTTCCTCGTGGAATAAAGTCGTAGCTGATTTTGAAAATTCCAAAAAAAGAAAAAAATACATTGAGAAAGGAAAAATAATTTTAAAATATAAAGATGTAATAATCAAAGAGTTGGTTGATCACGCCAATAAAGTGGAATTTAATGGATATAATATTTTAGTAATTAATTCGCCTGTTTTTATCTCTGAAATAGGAAATATTTTAACAAAGAAAAATCCACCAATAAGTATTATTTGGCGTCAATATAATGGCAAAAATATTTTTTCTTTAAGGTCTAACGGCAAAGTTGATGTTTCTAAAATTGCTAATAAATACGGTGGGGGTGGCCACAAGGCGGCAGCTGGCTTTGATTTAGATATTAAAAAAGGAATGCCGTGGGAATACATTAAATAAAATTTCTAATTATTAATTTCTAATAAACTATTTGATTGCTTAATGTTTAATAACCATAAAATAATTATATATTGCGATGGGGGGGCAAGAGGAAATCCTGGGCCAGCAGCTATTGGAGTTTTTATTAAAGAAAAAAAAGAAGAAAGAAAATATTCAAAATATTTAGGCAAAGCAACCAACAATGAAGCTGAATATCAGGCAGTAATTTTTGCGCTTAAAAAAATAAAGCAATTACTTGGAAAAGAAAGAACGAAAAAAGAAAAAATTGAAGTTATAACAGATAGTCAGTTAGTTGTTAATCAATTAAATGGCAAATATAAAATTAAAGAAAAAAATCTTATTCCATTTTTTATAGAAATTTGGAATTTAAAACAAAATTTTGAACAAGTTGAATTTATTCATATTTTAAGAGAGAAAAATAAAGAAGCGGACAGATTAGTAAATAGAGAATTAAATAGCAGAAATACGCTTTATTAATAAAAAACCGGCAAGTCATAAGCCGGATTCTGTATAAGACGATAATTTATCTGATCCCTTGGTTGCCCTTGGGATTTTGCGGTATTCTCCAATGAAATCATCAGAGCACAACCTTGCACCCGGTAAGGATTTAGCCGTTTCATTCTTTAACTTTGCTCAAGGCAAGCCTTAAACTATTTTAAAGAATTTCCATTAAATAAAATTTAATTTATTTAACGGAATCTCGACCCTTTCGAGTCTTGACGTCACTGTTCGCACCTCTAAGCTTTCGCTTGGCGGCTGTTAGCCGCTACTTTTTACTAGGTGTCCGGACTTTCCTCCTGTCGTGCCTCACTAATAGTAAGACACGACAAGCTACCGTCTGACTTGCCGATTTTATATTTATAAGAATATAGATGGAAAACGTTTTGTCAAATTTTTTAAGAAAAGAGTTAATAGGAATAATGGTTTATGTATATAAGTTCACATACATATTAGACTTTGAAAACTTAATATGCGTCAATTTAACATCACAAAGGGCAAGAACAGGTAGCGTAAATTTAAAGAAATCATCCATATAATACATTGTCAGCAATCTAACGCCTTAAAAATCCAATATGTTATGGACGGATACATTTAACTGACAAAATTTGAAAAAAGTATATAATAGAAACGCGACATTAGTTAGTACATTAAAAATTAAAAAGGGAGGGTAGCCATGATAAAACACGTAGCTTATTCTGTATTAGTTGATTACGAAATGAGCATAAAAAAAGAGATAGAAAGAGGAAAGTATAATTGGGTAAATAGCAATATCACTCAAAAAAAATTTCCAACAAAGAAAAAGGGTAAATTTGAAGTTGAGATAACGCTTTTTTATTTCAATAGATATATTTCCGGCAAAGATGCGCTGAAAGAAATTAACAAGGCTGGATATAGACCGGCAGAACTTCGGGAACTTTTAGCTCTTGAAGCGAATTGCTCTGATTTTCAAAAAAAACTTCTAATTGTTGCCTTTGATTCTATGCGGTGGTTTTTGTTTAAACATTGCAAGGCGATTTGTCTTTATGGGGGTAGCTCTGGGTACCGGGGATTAGGCCTTATTAGACTTAATCGTAGCTGGGGAGCTACTTGTTTCTTTGCTGTTGTCCGCAGGTAAAAAAAGCCCAGTTCCGACTTTATCGGGGCTGGGCAAATAAATTATTTTTGAAAAAGAAAATTCGGTTTTAGTCAGCGAAAATAAGTTTGAAACGAAACATACGGCTGCGGAAATAAAAAGTCAACAAACCTTTGAAATTATTTTGCCAAATTTAATTCACAAATGCAAGAAAAGGAATTTGAAATAAACAGATTGCCGTTGTTTTAATCGGTAGCTTTGCGGGCTTCTATTGTAGCCCTTCGCTTCGCTCAGGGCGATGGCGCCAACCGCGTTGTGCGCCTTCACCTTTGCTCCGTTACGGCGAACAAAACAAAGCTTTAAAATTAAATTGTTTTACATAACTTAACCCCACTTTAATTTTTCATATAATTTACCATAATTCTTTATTACCTGATAGTCATCTGCATTCTTAACTTTTTCATGATATAGCCGCAGGTTAATATTTTTTAACTCTTCTTTTATTCTGACTTAATTGGCAGGTATTTTTTAAGAGTCTATTCTTACACTTTATCTGCGAATAACATCCTTATGGAATGGGGGTTGACGCGCGAATGAAGACGTGGC
>CAYNMK010000017.1:0-13860 GCA_964398445.1 uncultured Candidatus Saccharibacteria bacterium
CTGTTCTATGTTTAATGATGGGTATCCTTTTGACATATCTTTATTCTTTTTCCTTGCCTTTAGGTAAGAGATTGATTTGAACGACTATTTAGTTTCAGATTATATGGAGAAGGGACTCTGTGTCTAGTATATGGGGTACCTGCCATTAAAGTTTTCATTGAGTTTGTTTACAAAGCTTGTCAAGATTTCAGGTTTAATAAAATCTTTAGCGCGCTTTGGACCGGTAGGGTCTGGATAGCGGAAAACATGAACTGCTTTAATTAAATTTAATCGATCTTGACTATTAAACGAGCTTTCCATATGATGAGCCAGGTTGGGTTTAGGAAATCTCAAGCTATTCGCCAACTTGACCATTTCAAAAAAGAGTTTCTTTGGCATCCTTGGGGTTTGTTTGAAAAATTGCTTTACCCAGGATTTATATTGTTCTTTTGTCATGGCCTTGTATAAAAAGTGCAACTACCTAAATTGAGCTAAGCACTCTTGATAATAAGTTAAATTACGCGCTTCTTTTGCTGGTATTTTTTCGCATATTAATGGCTCGTTTTTAATTCGCGCTATCTCAAAAGCAAATTTTTCATAACAAAAGTCCTGATGATATTTGTTAAATTCTTTTTTAGGATTTGGGCTAGATAAAATTCGGCAAGTAGGCATTATAATATGTTGTTTCATTCCAATCCGTTCACACATCGCTAAATCTTGGTTTTGAATGGCTCTTATAAGATAAGCTTCGCGACGGCAAAAAGATTTTGCTTCTTCTTCGCCAATTTCTTTAATTTCAATTCTTGTTGTCATTGCACCTTCTATGCTTTCGGTGTGAGTTATAGGAATCTTGTAATAACCTGAAAGACGATCGCAGTGCTCAGGTCCTAATATAATCGCTTTACAAACCTCTTTTTTAAACAAATCTTGTATTTCTTTACACAAAGAAACCTCATTTTTTAATATAGCAAAACATCTTTTCTGCCAATCAATGTCTTGCATTAAATTTCCTAATTTTTCACAATATTCCTGGTTGTTGGTTAGCAAAGCATTAACGCTATAAAAATATCTTAGGCATTCATTTTTAATTGCTGTTTCTTCTAATCTCAAACAGGCCTTTTCGTTTCTTTGCGAAAGAGCTTCTAAAATTACATAAAACTTATCTCTTAAATCATGTATGGGTTTTAGCGTTGGCCTTTCTCCAATTAAACAGGCTTCAAAGTGGGATAAAACATGCTTATCTCTAATTGGTATATCTATGTCTTCAATTATTTCTGGCTGAATTATTCTTTGATATAACGCAAGCCTGTCTCCTAATACAAATCCAATAATTCCAACAATAAAGATACAACTAATAAATAAAATTTTTTTATTTTTCATATATCTTGAATTTAACACCATCCTCCGCGACCATGAGCGCTATGTTGATGGTGAACGGTATGCTGGTAATGAACACTATGAACAGCGTGAGAACAAATTGGAGCGGCTAAGCTGGAATCTGGCTTCATTAAACCAGCAGTAGCTGCACCAAGTACCGCTAACCCCAATCCTATTTTCTTTATATTTTTTTTAGCAATCCTTCCCTCTTCATTAGAAAGAAAATTTTTTAGGTCTTTTTTTATTTTTGGTAATTGCTTTTTTTTCATTGTTTAACAAAATATTGTTTTTAGGTTTTACAATATTCGACCTTAATACCTATAAATATTAGCAAAAAAAGGATCAAATTGCAATTCTTTTTTAATTAATAAAAAATTGTCAAGATAAATTTTATTGACTGAATAAAAATTATAAAAACATTTTTTTAAATTCTGGTTTTGAAAGGAAAAATAAAGATAATGACCTATTGGACAAAAGCAACAATTGTTTTGCTGCCCAGGCATTTTTTTAATTTTTTTTTGAAAATAATCAAGTAATTCTAATCGTTTATTATTGTCAATTCCTTTTTTTACATTACCGATAATATATATATTTCTTTCTTTTTTAGGTAAAGAAAAAACTTTATCGCAAAAATAGAAATTCCCATTAGTGGCTAAATGAATTTTTTGACAACAGCCACGATTTCCAACAACATCCCTTTCATTTACAATAGCATCTAACAATGAATTTTTAAAGATTAACCCCATTTTTTTTTGAATAAAAAGCGAGATATAATAATTGGTGATTTTTTTAAATTGTTCTTTAAATTTATTTAATTGATTCTTGGTCCAAAAAGCAAACATTTCAGGATAAAACTCAACATAACCAAAGCCCAATTTTTGAAGAAATTTTATGTTTTTTAAAAGATGATTTACTGTTTGAGGCGTAAAAACCAAAGAAGCGGCTATTTTTGATTTGTCATTAAAATTACTTAAATTATTAATAATCGCTTGAAAGCTTGAATCAGAAGAATTTTTTTTAAACAAACGGTTCTTATCATGGCTTTTTTTGTCTCCATCTATACTAACTTTGACAATAATCCTGTTTTTTTCAAAAAATTGACACTGGCTTTTTGAAATAAGAGTGCCGTTTGTCATTGTTGCTAAATTTATTTTAATATTTTCCTGTTCTGCCTTATTTTTAATATGAAGACAGGTTTTCTTCAACAACATATATTCCAAAAGAGGTTCGCCGCCGTTAAAGGCAATGGTTTTTGTTTTGCTTGGAAAAAGAAATAATAAGTCAATCGCTCTTTTTAAAGCAGACAGGGTAAGTTGCGATTTCTTATAGGTCTTGTCAACAAAACAATAATGACAATTAAGATTACAGTCCTCAGTAATAAATACGTTTAAACTGTTAGGATATAAATTAGCTTGACTCATTTTTCTCTTAACCAATTTAAAAATATTGATTTGATTTTTTTATCTTTTATTCTTTCAAAAATAAATTGGAATATCTGATTATTTATTTGGCAGTAATAATTATTTGCTGATTGAGAAAAAATATTGCCGTATTGGGCATAATTATACAAAGGACAAATTCCGCAATATGGCTTATAAACACAATGAGCACAAAGGGGTAAATTATCTACATTAGAAGCTAAAGCTAACGTTTTAAGAATAGAGTTGTTAATTAATTGTAAGTAATCAGTATCTTTCACATTGCCCAACTTAAAAGAACAATCACCAGTTGCAGCTAACATTCTCCCTTCATCGCAAGTATAAATATCACCATCGTAATTATAGGCTACCTGACCAATTCCAGCTCCGCAAGGAGAACGAAGCTCTAAAAAATTAGGGTCATTTTTTGTTAAAATTTTTTTTAAAAAAATCTCAGCGGTTCTATCTTTAATTTCTTTTCCTTTTAAATTTAATTTAATAATGTAGTCTAAAGATTTTTTATAAAAACTAATATATTCTGAAACTGAATAACCGATTTTCTGCCATTTTTCTTTAGTTAAATTAAACGGATTCATTGGTCTAAGAAAAATTGTTTTAAAGCCAAGCTTTAAATATTCATCAATAATTTCTTTAGAATATTTTAAAGAATATCGGCTGGTAGTCATTACAGCTTGAAGTTCTTCTTGTTGAAATAATGGTAATTTTCTATAAATAGTTTGAATTTTTTCTATTCCCTTAACAACCGCACTGTAACTCTGGCCTTTTAAAAGTCTTCTATTAAAGTTATGAACTTTTTCCGGACCGTCTAAAGAAGTGCAAAATGATACTTTTCGCTTTAATAAATATTTTATTTTATTGTTATCTAAAAGAGTATAATTTGAAACAAGAGTTAACAATAAATTTTTCTTTGCTGTTTTATTAAGAGTTAAAGCATAATTAAAAATATATTTTATAATTGGCCAATTAAGAAACGGCTCCCCTCCTTGAAGTTCAATGGTAATAGCTTTATTGGGAGCTGAAAAGATAAAATCAACCACTCTTTTAGCAGTAATTATCTCCATATCAAATTCCTTTTGTTCAGTTGTTTTGGGTCGAGCTTGGCAGTAAAGACAACGATGATTACAGCGCAAAGTAGTTACTATAATATGCAAACTTGGGCCTTGACTAAGTAAATAACTATATTTCTGACGATAATTATTAAGATATTGGTTTAAATTTAATTTATCTTTAACAAAATTTTTTTGGCAAAGATTTTGAAAAATAACTGATTCTTTTTCTAATTTATTTTGAAGAAATTTTTGAAAATTTTCAGGACTTAAAAAAATATAATCTCCAACCTCGTTAGTTAAAAGATAATCTTTACCTAATTTTTTGAATCGAAAAAGACCTAATTTTGAATAATCTATTTTTTTAAAATCAATCATTTGTTTATTAAACTTAGAACATAATTTGAAAATTCGTCTTGAAAGTTTTTTTTGAATTCTGGACGGATATTTTTAATTTTTATTAAAAAATAATGTTCACTTTGATTCAAGATAAAGTCAGCTAAATGTTCGTACTCCTTAATAGATTTTTTTACGGCTTGCTGAGAATAAATTTTTTTATTGAAATTTATTTGCATTTTTTCTTCTTATTTTTTTGGTTTTTTTAGTTTTTGCCTGCCCCGTAGTAAATTTATTCTGCTTCGGGGTTTTCTTACCGTATTTTTCTTCCCAAGGAACAGCGATATTCAAAGAATCTTTTAACCAATCCTGGTCTTTTGCCGCTTCTGTTTCAGACGTTTGAATAAATGATTCTTGAGGTAGAGCCGAGACCAAAGCAGTGCCCACAATAAAATCCTTGACTTTTTGATTTCTTTCAGCTATTTTTACCCGCAAAACATAATTCAAAAGTTCGTTGTAAAATTTACCCATTAAGGCATCTATCTGTTTTTTGCTTAATTTTTCCTTGCCTTTTAAGGAAATTATTATCTCTTTTTTCGGGTCGCCATCTAAATAAACATATGCCTGATCTAAAAAAACATAAGCCGCACTGTAAATCGCCTCTAATGGATAAGTTCTGCTATCTAACCAAAAAATTATCTGGTTTTGTTTTTGATTAATTTTACTTTTAAACATAAATATTATCTCGGTATTATTTCCCTCCACCTAGGTTGAGGAGTTCCATTTCCCAGAACATTACTAACAGAACATGGCCCGTAATTACTTCCGTCAATAACATCTAAAACAACGGTGGTTGGGAGATTAGGTAATAAACGAGCTGGATGTTGCTCGGTTGAATCAACAATACCATCATTATTAAAATCCCATTTCCATTTTCTGTAATCTGGATTATTGTCATAAAATTCCGTCTCATCAGTAAATTGAACTATGCCCCCGATTCTTGGAATTTGTGGCGACCAGGTAAAATTCGGTTCTGGATAAAAATGCGAAGGAGTACTCAAAGAAGGGCCGATTGCCCAATCCGAAACAGTATTCCATTCATCCCAAACTCTTACTCGCCAAGAATAATTAGACACATACTCCAATATGCCAGAATGAATAATATAAGATTGAGAAGAAGATTCTATTCGTTCTGAATCACGAATTAACGTTCCTTCTCTAAATACTTGAACCTGATAAGCGCCCTGCCTATCATAGTCAGGATCAGAAAATGTCCAAGACAAAGTAGCTGCATTATCAACAATACAATGGTCCATAAAAGCAACTGATAGATCTATCGCGACAGGCTGCCTGCTTTCTAAATAAAAACTCTGGCAGCCGGTCCAACCAGTCCAACTGGTAGCCAGACCAGTCCAGTCATTAGCGCCTCTAACAGCTACACACCACCAATAAGTTTGGTTATGAGCAAGTTGGTTACGAGAAAGTTGATGAAATTTATTTGCTGATACAACGGCTCCAGTGTCAATAACTGGAGAAGGAAGGCCAACTCTTCCTACTGCTGGGATGTGTACTGGCGGACTGTCATCAACTAAAAGCCAGTATTGAGTTTGGGGGTTGCCAGACGTGGTCCAGGAAAAAATCGGCTGAGGTGGATTACTAATGTCAGGATTCGGAGGATTAACGCACACGCCAATATTGGTGCCTGGCGGCGGATTTTCTGGATTATCAGGAGAAGCAGGAGCAGGAGGAGGAGGAGGAGGAGGAGGAGGAAGAATAGGAAGAATAGGACCAGCTTTTATTATTAATGCATAACTAAAAATTAGCAATAAAATACTAAAGAAAATAATAAAAATGAATTTTTTAGATTTAAATAATTTCTTCATTGTTTTTTATTATAGATAAATTATTCCCAATAAACAAAGCTAATACACGCTATAATTTAATACATATTAACATATATTAGAATCAATAAAAGGATTCAAGTTTAATATAATCCTCTTTAACGCCCGCTTTTTTTAGGATTTTCCATAAACTATTAACAAAATTAATAGAACCGCAAATAAAGTATTGTTTCTTATTTAAAGTTCCTAAATATTTTTTTATAATTTTAACATTTAATCGTTCAAATTCTAAATTTTTAACCGATATCTTCCTCTTTCCTTTTTCTTGAGTAAAAGCATAAATAACTCTTAAATTAAGCCCCTTGTTAGACAACCCCTCCAATTCTCTTAAAAAAGCCACATCTTCTTTGGTTTTATTGCTGTAAAATAAGGTAAATTTTTTGTCATTCGCCCGTTTTTTGAAAAAATCATTTATTATACTGTAAAATGGCGCAATTCCAATACCGCCGGCAAAAAAAATAATATCTTCCATTTTATCTTCCGCGCAAAAATATCCTTGAGGACTGCTTATTTTAATTTTTTCGTTGATTTTTAATTTATGCAAAGCTTCTGAAAACTTGCCGATTTGTTTAACTGTGATGTTTAAAAATTTGTCTTTTGGACAACTTGAAATTGAATATGGCTTGCCCTGTCCGCCACAACGTTCGTCAAAAAAATAAATAATAACGAACTGACCGGGCCTAAAGGAAAAAATTTCATTTTTAACCGGTAAAAATCTTAAAGTGATAATATTATTAGCTTGTTTAATTTTCTTTTTAAGAATAAAAATATTGCTATTCATTTTTTTAAATAATCATTAATTGCTTCTCTTAGGGCAAGATGACCTAAAACGGAGCAATGAAATTTTCTGTCCGGCAAGCCACCGAGCCGTTCAAGAATTTGTTCCGGTTTTAAATTGATTGCTTTTTTCAAATCCATTCCTTTATTTTCAGTAACCATTATTGACATCATTGAGGTTGAAGCAATAGCTGAGGCACATCCAAAAGTCCGCCATTTGCACTCTTTAATTCTTTTGCTTCTTTTATCAATTTTAAGCCAAACTGTCATCATATCGCCGCAAGCAGGACTGCCTGCTGTCCCGACGCCGTCGACTTTATAATTAAAATCGTCTAAAAGAATGTTTCGCGGGTTGAAAAAGTGGTCTTTAACAATTTTACCATAAAGCCAAGATTTCCGCTTGCATTTATCATCAAAAATAACATCGCCTTTTATTATTTTTTTTGTTCTATGATTCATAATTAATTGATGAAATTCGCCTTAATTTTTTAACAATTCCGGATAAAATCCCTATCGTATAATTAATGTCGTTTTTAGTCGTATCCCTGCCCAAAGTTAACCTAATGCTGTTATGGGCCGTCTCTGGAGAAAGATTAATTGCCGCTAAAACATAAGAAGAAACCAAGTCATAAGAAGAGCAAGCCGAACCAGTTGAAACAGAAATGCCGTATTTATCCATCATTAACACTATTGATTCGCCCTCAATGCCGGAAATGGAAATATTAATATTATTCGGCAATCTTTTTACAAGATCGCCATTGAGTCGACAATAAGGAACGGATTTTAAAATATTTTTAATAAAATAATCACGCAATATTCGTAATCGCTTGCCCTCTTTTTCTTTAAGTTTTTCCGTTAATTTTAACGCCTGGGCAAGCCCGATTATTAAGGCCGCACTTTCCGTTCCCGCGCGAAAATTATTTTCTTGGCCACCTCCGACAATTATCGGCTCTAATTTAATTTCTTTTTGCTTATACAAACAGCCTATGCCTTTGGGTCCATAAATTTTTGAGCCATTAAATGTTAATAAATCAACTCCTAATTTATCAATTCTTAAAGGCAGAAAATTTATCGCTTGACAAGCGTCAGTATGAAATAACGGCAATGCCTCTGCGACTGATGACTGACGATTAACGGCTAATGACTTCTGATTTCTGAAATTTGCGATTATTTTTGATATTTCAGAAATCGGTTGGATTGCGCCAATCTCATTATTAGCGTACATTATTGAGACCAAAATCGTATCTGGTCTTAACGCCCTTTTGAGTTCTGAAATTTTAACAAGCCCCCCTGAATCAACATTTAAATAAGTAATTTTAAATCCTTCTTTTTCTAATTTCTTAGCCGCTTCCAAAACCGCTTTATGTTCTATTTTTGAAACAATAATATGCTTGCCCTTATTTTGATAAGCTTTAGCAATGCCGAAAATAGCTAAATTATCAGATTCAGTGCCTGAACCGGTAAAAATAATCTCATTTGAATTAACATTTAATATTTTAGTGATGTCTTTTCTGGCGTTTTCAATCGCCGCTTTTGTTTTTCTTCCAGGTGAATGCAAAGAAAAAGAATTGCCGAAATTTTCAGTTAAATACGGCAACATCTTTTTAAGAACCTTGTTGTCAATATAGGTGGCAGATGAATGATCTAAGTAAATATTTTTCATATTTTATTATATTTTATTATAAAAAACGTGACTTTACAACGCTATAAAATCTGTTGTCATACCAAAATGATAATTTCATAGTATACCAAAGTAGAAATTTCATACCTTCTTGGAGAAGATTTCCCTTGCCTTCGAAAGTAAATACCGAACAATTTGTTTCAGTGTTTCAGTGAATTAATAATTAAAATTCTTTAGGTATGAAATTTCTAAATTGGTCAAAGTATGAAATTTCTACTTTGGTTTGACAACAAAATAATGCAAATCCCATATTAAGCAAATATTTAATTAAGTCAAAAAAACTTCAATGATATAACCAGCAATAATAAAAATAATACCTAAAATACCCGGTATTCTTGCTTGCCTCATTGAAGACAAAACATCTTTATCTATTTTATGTTCTTTAATAACATGCGAATGAACAATTAAAACAGTAATGCCCAGTAAAACTTTTCCAATAACTTCAAGGGTTTTCGCTAAAAATAATATATCCATATTTATAACCTACAACAAATTATTTATAATATTTTAAAATTTTCGGATTTTTTAACCACAAAATAAATTTAAATAATATCAAATTAAATATCTTCTATTTCCCTTAAAATTTCTTTTGGTAATAATTCTCCCACTTTAGTTATGCCAGGATAACGCCAAGCGCTAATAATTTTAATTACTTTACTCTTTTTATCCTGAAACATCACCCATATTTCATAAGGATGTTTTTTGCTACCGGCTGACTGAAGCATTGCAGAGGTGTTTGGCGCAATTCCCTGCTCTGTTCTTTTTGGTGAATTCAAAACCCGTTTTATTCGCTGTTCTGATAATCTGTAAAATCGCATTTTTGTCTTTGCATGTTGAGTCCAAAAAAGAGTTTTAATATTCATAATCCTAATGACTAGCCACTAGTGACTAGTGGCTAGTAGTTTGCTCGTAACGCTTCCCTATTTCTAAAATATCCGCTTCACGGAAATATTTGCCAATTAATTGAAATCCGATTGGCAATTCATCCTGACGCTTGATACTTGCTTGCCCCATAGAAAGCTTGCTTTTCTTCGGGGATACTTGATACTTTTTAACCGGAATTGAAATTGCGGGCAAACCAGCCAAATTCATCGGAGCCGTAAAAATATCTGACAAATACATTAAAAGCGGATTATCAATTTTTTCTCCGATTTTAAATGCCGAAGTTGGCGCTACCGGAGTCAAAATCATATCAACTCCGTTAACGGATAAATCAAACGCTTTATCAAAATCTTCCTTAATCAGCCGTCTAACTTTTTGCGCCTTAGTATAATAAGCATCGTAATAACCGGACGATAAAACAAAAGTTCCTAAAATAATTCTTCTTTTTACCTCTTTATTAAAACCCTCTCCACGTGTTTTTAAATAAATATCTAATAAATTTTGAGTTTTGAATTTTAAATTTTGAGATTGACTATAACGGATACCATCAAACCGTGCGAGGTTAGCGCTTGCTTCAGCCGACATAACAATATAATAACAAGAAAGCGCGTATTTAGTATACGGTAAACTTATTTCTTTAAATTTAATTCCTAAATTTTTTAAAGTTTTTATTGCTTCCTCTATAGCACTAGCAACTTCTTTGTCTAAACCTTCAATAAAATATTCTTTCGGCAAACCAATTGTTAAATTTTTTAAATCTTTAAGTCGTTGATCGTTGGTCGTTGGTCGTTGGTCGTTAATAGATGTCGAATCTAGTAAATCTCTTCCTTTTATCGCTTCAAACAAAATCTCCGCGTCTTCAACGGTTTTAGCAATAGGGCCAATCTGGTCCAAACTTGACGCCATAGCAATTAATCCAAAACGGGAAACCGCTCCGTAGGTCGGTTTTAAGCCAACTGCCCCGCAAAAACTTGCCGGTTGCCTTATGGAGCCAGCAGTATCAGAACCCAAAGCGCCAACAGCCATATTAGCCGCAACAGCCGCTGCCGAACCTCCTGAAGAACCGCCTGGCGTCCGTTCTAAATCGTGCGGATTTTTAGTCGGTCCAAAAACGGAATTTTCTGTTGAAGAGCCCATAGCAAATTCATCCATATTAGTTTTGCCGAGAAAAATTGCGTTTTTAAATTTTAATTTTTTGATTACCGTAGCATCATAGGTAGCACGATAATTTTGCAGTATTTTAGAAGCTGCTGTGGCTGGTTCATTCTCTATTAAAATATTGTCTTTAATTGCCAAAGGAACGCCAGCTAAAACATCTAATTTCTTGCCAGCGGCCAAATCCGCGTCAATCGCTTTTGCTTGCGACAAAGCTAAATCTTTAGAAAGCCAAATAAAAGCATTGATATCTTTATCTTTCTCGTTAATATAATCAAAAAACTTCCCTGCTGCTTCAGTGGCGGAGAATTCTTTATTTATTAATCCTTTATGAAATTTTTTTATTGTTAAATCTTCTAAGTCCATAAATTTTACGAAATACAAATTTCTACTATGTACGAATTCGTATATTCATATTGATTGATATTTCGTAAATTATTATTCAAAAACCGGCGGTATTTTCAAAAATCCGTCTTTTTCTTTTGGAAACGCTTTTTTTAATTTTTCGTTTTTTCCACGTAAATCCACTTCTATTTTTCCTAACTCGCGTTTATCCGCTTCTATAATTTCGTCTTCACGAAAAACATTCACCGAAAAAATATTTCCGCCTGTAAGCGGCTCAATATTATTTGTGTTAACACTTTTAATCTCCTCAAAATAATCAAGAATTTTATATAAATCTTTTAATAATATATCCTCTTCCTTGTCGCTTATCTCAATCCTTGCCAACCCGGCTAAATGCTCTAACTCATTTTTATTAATTAATGCCATATTTTTATATTAACATATTTATAAATTCCTGCTCATTAATAATTTTTATGCCTAATTTTTTCGCTTTTTCATATTTTGAACCCGGCTCAGAGCCAGCCACTACATAATCAGTTTTTTTACTTACTGATACTGAAGCATCGCCGCCTAATGAACGAATCTTTTCTTTAGATGCTTCACGGCTTATTAATTTTAAACTACCAGTTAAAACAAAAGTTTGACCAACCAACTTTTGACTTTTGACTTTTGATTCTTGATTCTTTATTTTAATACCTGCCCGTTCTAGTTTTTCTAAAAACTCAATATTTCGATTATTATGAAACCATTCATAGGTACTTTCTGCGCTTTTTAACCCAATGCCAGAAATTTCCTGAAGTTTTTCTAAGGAAAAACTTTTTAAAACTTTTAATACTTGCAACGGTCTTGATGTTTGACACTTATTTACCCCACAGAGAATTTGCTCTTCTTTAAAAATATTTGATACTTGCTTCGCAAGAAGTAAAGCTGTTTCTTCTCCAATATGTAAAATTCCTAAGCTATAAATAAATCTTGGCATACTAATAATTTTTCTGGAAGAAATCTCAGAAATTATGTTTTGCGCGGATTTTTCTCCGAATCGTTCAAGCGCGGCAATATCTCCTTGTTCAAGAGTAAAAATATCAGCTGCATTATTGATTAATCCATTATCTAAAAACTTATTAATAATTTTTCCCCCTAAACCACGAATGTCAAAGGCTGCCCTAGAAACAAAATGCCGCAAGGATTCCCTATTCCGAGCGCCACAATATTTATTAGAACATTTATAAATAACCCCTTCTTTTATTACCCTTGAACCGTCAATCGGGCAATAATCCGGTATTTTAAATTCTTTTTCCCTGCCGCTCCGCAAATCTTTTAAAACTTTATTAATCTTGGGAATAACATCGCCTGCCCTTGAAACAATAACCGTATCCCCTATTCTTAGGTTCAATCTTTTAATTTGGTCAAAATTATGCAATGTGGCATTTGAAATTTTTACGCCACTAAGTTCTACTGTCTTCAAAATCGCCACTGGCGTTAAAACGCCTGTGCGGCCAATTTGAATTTTTATATCATTAACAATTGTCGTTGATTCTTTAGCTAAAAATTTATAAGCAATTGACGCTCGCGACGCTTTGCCCGCTGTTCCAGCCGCTTCAAAAATTTTATTATCATTGATAATCACCACGATTCCGTCAATTTCATAAGGTAATTTATCACGATGTTTTTCCCAATAATTTCGAAATTTAAAAACTTCTTCCAATGACTCAGCTGAACAATTATGCGAATTAGTTTTAAAGCCAAACGACTCAAGAATTTTATGCTCTTCTTGATGGGTTGCCTGTTTTAAATCCGATGCTATTTCGTATTGAAACGAATCAAGTTTGCGGCTAGCGGTAATTTTAGGATTAAGTTGGCGAATTGAGCCAGCGGCGATATTACGCGGATTAGCGTATAACTTTTCTCCTCTTTTAATCTGTTCCTTATTAATTCTTTCAAATTCTTTTTTAGTTAAAAAAATCTCACCCCTTACTATTAAACGGCTTGGAATATTTCCCCCTATTTTAAGAGGCACAGATTCAATGGTTTTTAAATTTTGCGTTATATCTTCGCCAATAATTCCGTCTCCCCGCGTTGAACCCTGAACTAAAACGCCATTTTCATAAACAAGCTCAACTGCTAAACCATCAATTTTAAGCTCGCAATAGAATAGTGCGTTCAAATTTGCCCTTCTTAAAGAAAAGTTTTCGCTTATTACCGAATAACCTAAATAATTCTCAACTCGTTTCAGCCAATCTCGTATGTCCTGTTCAGAAAACGCATCGTTAAGAGAAAGCATTGGTTTTTCGTGTTGAACTTTTTTGAATTGTTTTAATGGTTGCCCCCCGATTCTCTGTGAAGGCGAATCAGAAGTAATAAATTCCGGAAATTGTTGCTCTAAGTCAAAAAGTTCTTTTTTTAAAGAATCCAAAATCACGTCAGAAATCTCTTGGCGATCTAAAACATGGTATAAATAACGGTGATGATTTATTATTTTTTCAAGATGACCTATGCGTTTTTTAACGAACTTTTTGTCCATTATATTTTAAAATGTTACTTCAAAAGCTCTAGCAGTATTACCCATTCTACCAATTGATCTGATAGAATTACCTTCTACGAAGGTATCAAAAGTAGTTTCATTAGTTAAATGTGGTCTGGGAGAAGCAGGATATTTAAAAGACCTATAAAGTTCCCACTCAATACCAGTATCAGCGGCAAAAATTGCTTTAGTAGAATTAGCAATATCAGTAGCTTGCCTTATTTCATGAATTATTAAAAAACCAATCAAAGCTGTAGCTGTTAAAAAAGTTCCACTTAAAACCGTAATCGTTAAAAGCATTACTTGTCCTGAGCATTTATTCATATATATATTATACATCTTGATATATAAAACACAAATGTTTATAACCCCAGTTCAAGGATTAGTTGCAACACCCGTCCGTACCAATTAACATACGGAC
>CAYNMK010000018.1:0-13480 GCA_964398445.1 uncultured Candidatus Saccharibacteria bacterium
TTCTAAAGTTAGAAATTTCAGCTTGTTGAGCGCCTACCATTGGGTTAGCAACAGATAAGCCATCAGTAACTGTAATTCCTTTAATAAGAACACCACCAATGCTCATTAGATTACCAGTAAGAGGCAAGCCAGTGATAGCAATGTTTGATTCAACACCGGTTAATTGGAAAGCGCCTTGGTTGCCAGCAGTATCGCCGGTAACATTGGCTCTTAACGCATAAGCCCTTGTTTCGCCAGCTGGAACAGTAATGTTCAAGCCGGAAAAAGTTGCTTGATGGGTATCGGCTAAGATAGCTCTGCCAAAATCAGTAATTCTGATTCCGCCTTCAAAAAGGTGAAGATTATCCCAATCTCCAACTACACCTAAACCAGTTCTCTTAAATACCATTTCAGAAATAGTAAGGTCTTCGGTTCCAGCAGCAATGTCAACTGTTAAAACAGGAACCATTGTTGCGCCTTGAGGTAAAGCGGTTGCAGCCGGAGTGTCAGGAGACAAACTGGCAATTGGGTCGGTTGGGACTACAGGGTCAACTGGATCAACTGGATCAACTGGGTCAACTGGGTCAACTGGGACCGCAGCTGCCAACACGTTAATAAAGCTGATTGTTGAAGGACCGAAGAATCCAGTTCCAGCGGTAAGTCCAAGAGGAATCAAAATCTGAGCTGCGTGAAGCTCTTGGTACACTTTAACCGCGGCTTTGGTCAAAGGACCAAAGAATTCGGTTTCATTGCCGGGTGAACCGACTCCTGTGGCTGCTACTTGAGCGTTGTTCGCGTTCAAGAATTGCTGAAGCGCTTTAACATCGGCTCCTTTATCGCCCAAGGTGAGACTTCGGGCAAAAGTTACAACTGGAGCGGCTCCAACTTGAAGCTCTGCCAATTGATTATTTAAAACCGTGATTTGCACCATCAACGCCTGAATCTGAACTTGAAGCTCTTCAACAGTAACAGCTTGCACACTTGCTACCGGCACAAGCATTACTACGCCTGAGAGCCAGACAGCAGTAGTGACTGACAAGCCAATAGCTGTAAATTTATTTATTATTTTACTCATTTATTTGTTTCTTTACGAATTACGAATTTTTTACAAATATACAAACTTAATATCAGGAGATTAAATTTCCTAACATTGACATTAATATTTGGGAAGTCTAACCTCCCAAAAATTGATTTTATAATTTGATATTATTTCGTATTTCGTAGTTATATTTTCGACTTAAATTTATATTTTTTCGGAAAGCTATTTCTGTGTAATTATCGACCCGTTGTCATACTTGTGAGGCAGATGACGAATTTAATTAAAGAAATAACTGTGGTATCTATATAAAACTCTAAACCCTAAACCCTAAACCCTAAACTCTAAATAAATCCAAAATCCTAAATACAAATTGAATTTTTAATAATTAGGACTTACGCATTTACTTTAAAATTGTCATTCTGAGGGCGAAGCCCGAAGAATCTTGACGTAAAATAGGACTTGCCATAGTAAGAGATTCTTCGGCTTCGCCTCAGAATGACAGTAATGCGTAAGTTCTAATTATAAAATTTTAACGAAAACTGGCTTGTAATTCTCTTACTTGTTCTTCTAACCGCCCAATTCGTTTACGATGGTCTTCTAATTCAACCCCGTCTATTCTTTTATCAATTTTATCAAATCTTTTATCAACTAAGTCAAATCTTTTGTCAACATCTAAAAAACCGCGCTGAACCATGCCGGCTAAATTATTAATTTTCTTGTCCGTGCTTTTTTCAGTATCAATAAAGCCCTGAGTCATTATTTGCGCCAGGCTATCAAGTGTTATGTTTTTACGCTTTTTATTCGTCATATTTGTGATAATTCGTAATTAGTGATTACCCTATAAAAAAAACTCGCTTGAGAGCGAGATATGCATTAAAATTCTCGCGAGATATTTATGCCGAGCTAATATCTATTGCATATCTATGCATATCAATTCACGAAGATATAAATAGATGCTTGTCCCTTCGGGACGATACTTGCTCAACCTAAAAATTTCACGACAAAATTAATACTGATTTAGTCTCACTCTAAATCTTGTTTTAATTATAAATTATATTTAAAAATTTTTCAAATATCAAGCTGCCTAAGTTAGTTTTACTATATAAAAAGATAGCACATATTATGAAGTCTATTATATATATAACGATTATATAAAAAATGTGTTACGAATTTTTAATGATTAAAATGACTACGGGGATTCTTCGCGGAGCTCAGAATGACAGAGGGGGGAAACGAGATTCTTCGCGGAGCCTGTGCTGAACGAAGCGAAATATTCAGAATAACAAAAAAAAGGGGGGCAAAATAAGAAGAAATGCCTATCAATTAATCAATTCTACTAAACAACACCATTCTTTTTTTAACCACTTTTTTGATTTCTTCAATAACAGTTGGCAGGATTTTATACGGCGTAATTTCTTCGGGCTGACTTTTTAATGCCGTTTCTATTCCCTGCCTCCAGGCTAAACGAAGTTCGGTATTGATGTGAATTATAGAAATTCCAGCCTCAATGGCAAGCAAAAATTCTTCATCGCGAATTCCAGAGCCGCCATGCAAAACCAATGGAATGCCAGCGGCTTGCCTTAACTCTTGAATTCTTTGAATATTAAGATTCGGATTTGGCTTATTTTTAAACATTCCATGAATATTGCCTACTGCTGGCGCCAGCAAGTCAATGCCTGTTTCTTTTACAAATCGCTCGGCTTGCTCGGGCGTTGTTAAATTCTGCCCACTAATTGCAGCATCTTTTGGAATTTCTTTTAATATCATAGAACTGCCGCCAAGATAGCCCAGCTCACCTTCAACTAAAATTTCCGAATTAACGCTTTTCACATATTCAACTACTTCTTTTGTTTTTTTAATATTTTCCTCAAATGGCAATTTTCCACCATCAAATAAAACAGCGTCAAAACCAGCCTCAATCATTTGCTTTATTTTTCCTAAAGAATGAGTATGGTCAGAATTCAAAAAAATCGGATAATTATGTTCGGCGCGCAAACTCTTAATTAGCGCTGCTATCTGACGAACGCCAATAAAGTCGCTTTCTCCTTCTGAAACGCCAATAATAACCGGCAAACTTAATTCTTGGGCGTTTTCAAAAATCGCTTTTAAGCAAGCGAGTTCAGAGATATTGAAGTGGCTGATAGACACTTTGTTGTTTTCTGCTTGTTGGATTATTTGGCGCAATGTAATCATAAATTTTTAATATTTAAGTAAAAAATAGAAGCTGATAAGTTATAGTTATTGTTTAAAAATTTAGTCATTAAAAATTAACTAGAAATTAGAAATTTATATCGTAAACCATCCCTTAATTATATTTTCTTTCATCATTTCTTCCATTTTTTCTTCGCTAAAATATTCTATGAAAATTTTATTCCAAAGCGATTCTTGCTGGTGATAAAAATGTTTCATTAACTCCTTCTCTTTTGACAAAGACATTGCTGTGTCAATTAAATTGAAGCTTACCAAAACATCAATGCCCGCGCCTGTTTTAAAATAATCACCAACCCAGCTAAGATTACGCCAAAAAGATAAAGACGAATCCGATTTCGCAAGCATTTTTTCAGAGCGCTCCCAATGAAGCTCTTCCGGGTTAATATGAGGCTCAAATAACCGCCAGTCATTTTCATCATCTTTTGCCAAATATCTCTGAATAACCATCCATTGAGTTTTTTGCAAATCCGAAACCAAAGAAAGACGCCTATCAATAACATCGCCACGCAACAAAGAGACTAAATTTTCAGAAAAATTCAAAGAAGGGCCTGCCTGGGCGGAGTTTAACCCCGCTCGGGCAACTAACCCCGCTCGGGCAAAAGAAAGGAAAATGTCTGAATAAAATTTTATTTCGCTAAAATAATGAAAAATTAAACCGAAGTTTCGTAAAGTTTCTCCTGGAATTTCCACGGATAAGGGAATTATATAAATTACGCCCAATTCTTTCAGGTGACTAATATTGTGATATTTATGTTTAATAAAATCTCGCGCGATTTCAGCCCATTTTTCCGACAAAGCCCGAACCTCAATTTCTCTTTCTTCAAAATCGCTCGGCAAAAGATTTTCATATTGCCTGAAAAAAACTTTATTAAGCCAATCATGCCCCTCAACAAACCTTAGGGCGCTAAAAATTTCAAAAAGATCTTCTTTTTGAAGCATCTCGTTAACATTTTTATAATTAAGAGCTTGAAGAATTTTTAATGGCGGCTGATTTGTTAAAAACTCAATAGCTTTCTCTTTTTTAAGAAAAAAACCTGTTGGTTTGTTGGCAATATTTTTAGCGACTTCCAAAACTCTCTGCCAATCACTAGAAACCGTTGTTGAAGGCGAATCTAGTTGCTTAAATAATTTATTGTCATCAATTTTAATTTTATTGATTAAAACATCGTAAATTTCCTTAGCTGAAGATTGTTGTCCCAATCCCAAAAAATCCAAACGATCTCTAATCTGCGCTTGGTTTTCTTCAACAAGTTTATCCATTATATTTTTTTTCCCGGTTGAAGCGCTTAATTTTTCTTCTAGAATTCTGATAATGTTTTTATCAGCCCGAAGAGTTTTGGCGATTTTTTCAAATGATTGCATAAATAATAATTTTTAATTTTTAAATTTTCTTACCTTAATTGGCAAATTCTTCCAGCGCTTATTCCTTTCAAATTCTCTTTTTATAAGTATCCCTTCCTTAGCTCCAATATATTCTACCACTGAAGTGGCGTTTGCGGAACCCAAACGAATAGCATATTTAATATTATCAATTTGGCAAAGCTCCTGTTTGCCAAAAGGCAAAACTTTATCACATTTTTCTTTTCTTTTAATAATGCCCGCTACAAATCCTGAGCCAAAAGCGTCTCCAGCGCCAGTTCGGTCAACAATTTTTTCTTTCTTAGCGGAAAAAACGCCTGCCTGATAAAAATTAAATCCATCTGATACCAAAACGCCTTCTGGGCCACTGGTCATTACTGCAATTCCTGGCACTACTTTATTTAATTTTTTAAAAATTTCTTTTTCGTCGTCATTATAGTCACTGCCAGTTAAATAAGCAGCTTCTTCACGATTCATAATTACAACTTTTGATTTTGATAAAAACGATTTTATTTTTTTGATGCCCATTTCAATAAGATATTTTGATGGACTAAAAGCGATTAAAGTTTTTTGTTTTGTAAAATAGTCAAATATTTTTTTAAGTGTGACTAATGAAATTTTCCCCGGAGAAATATGCAACCAACGGGCGTTAAATTTTGAAAAAGGAATTTCATTAATTTTTAAATTTTCAGAAGCGCCGCGATATACTAAAATTGTCCGTTCACCAGTCGGCGCCAAAAGAATAACTGAATAAGCCGTAGCTATATTTTTTTCTCTAGTTGCGAAAATGGTAATTTTTTCTTTATGAAATTCATTTAATATATTTTCAGACGCGATATCTTTGCCTAACTTAATCACGGTAGCAACTTTTAATCCTTGTTTACTAAAGGTTGCAGCAGTATTGCTAGCCCCGCCTCCAGTAGTAAAAATCGGCTTATCAACTTCAATTTTTCCGCCCAAAGTAAAGCATTGAGCTTCGCCAGTCGGAAAATCAATTTTTTTGAGATGAACAGGGTCTTTAACAACCTTAAAAAACGAGCTTGTTAAAAAAACATCTCTTGTCGCTGTTCCAATTGTAATTATGTCAAACATAGATATGAATCTTTCATATTATTATATCATAAACTCCAATCAGAAAGCGCGAAAATAATAATACTTAAAATAATCCACGAAGTAACATTTCTTAAAATTATTCGTCTAGTTAAAAGGCCATTGAAATGATTAATAATAAAGTCCATTAAAATAACAAAAGCAAACAGTGTTAAAGCAGCGGCATTCAAAAATCCAAGCGGCAGCAAAGCTATAGCCCAAACAATCTGAAGAATTAAAAAGGAAAAGCCAACTGTTATTAAAATTCTTTTTTTAGGAAAATCCTGAATAGAAAAAAATAAAAATTCCCTAGAAAGTAAAAGAATGCCCAATCCAGTCAACAAATATTTAGCTAAAAAGAATTGTGATTTATCAGCTGAGAAAAAAAACAAAAAAACTAAAAATAGCAAAAAACTGTTCAGCAAATAATAAACAGCTGAACGATTGCTAAAAATTAAATTTTTAACGCCCAAAAGACAATAAAATAAAATTGCTAGCCCAAAAATTGATATTATTCCGAAGGCGTCAAAATTTAAAAAGTTTAACGCTAAAAACGAAATAATCAAAAGAATTAAAAATGAAGCAAAGAACTGTTTGCCCAAAAAAACAGGCCGCCAATAAAAATAAAAAGAGACTAAAACAAAGAACAGAAACGGGAAAAAGTTCACTGTCTCGGCGCTTAATTGCCAAATTAATAAGCCAGCGAAAATCACCGATTTAAACGCTAACCGTAAGGCCTGATTTTTGAAAGCCAAGTTTAGCTTTTTTAACATTTTTAAATTCTCCTTTAATAAGGCGAACTGCCAATTCATTAAGAATTACTTTCTGAATCATCCGCTTTATAGGCCTAGCGCCATACTCCGCGTCAAATCCATTTTCAGCGATATATTTTCTCAACGAATTATCAATGGTGATTTTAATATTCCGTTCAGCTAATTTTTTCTTTAAAACTTCAAGCTGAATATCAACGATTTTTTCAATTTCCTTACGGGACAATGGATTAAAAATTATAATTTCATCTAAGCGATTAAGAAATTCAGGCCTGAAAGTTTCGCGAATAGCCTCTTCTACGCGTTCCTTAAATAAAGAAATTTCGCCTGGTTGAGTTTCAGTTTCATTATTTTTATCTTCTTGGCCTGATCCCATAAAGCCAATTCTGGAAATTTTTTGCAAATATTCGCTGCCGACATTTGAAGTTAAAATAATAACGCAATTTTTGAAATTAACTTTTTTACCCTTACCGTCAACCAAGCGGCCGTTATCCAAGACCTGAAGCAGAATATTAAATACTTCTGGATGGGCTTTTTCAATTTCATCAAAAAGAATCAAGCTATATGGCCGATGGCGAATTACTTCAGTTAATTGACCGCCCTCTTCATAACCAACATAACCGGGCGGCGAACCAATTAACCGAGAAGTTGAGTGCCGCTCCATATATTCAGACATATCAATCCGAATCAATGCTTTTTCGTCACTAAACATAAATTCTGCTAAAACACGAGTTAACTCAGTTTTTCCGACTCCAGTAGGGCCTAAAAACATAAAAGACGCCAATGGCCTGTCTTCGTCGGACAAACCGACTCGGCTACGGCGTAAAGCGTTAGCAACTGCATTAATCGCTTTTTCCTGACCAATAACCCGATTAGAAAGTATTTCTTCAATTTTGGAAAGTTTTTGAATTTCCGATTCCAGCATTTTAGAAATCGGGATACCTGTCCAACGGGAAACAACCGCGGCAATGTCTTCTTCGCCAACCGATTCTTTGATAAATTCTTTTTTAATCGTTGACTTACGCTTATTTAAGGCAGGCTTGCGATGATAAGTAGGAAAATGTTTTTTTTCAAAAATCTTAAATTCTTTTTCTGCCGCAGGCAAAACACCATAAAATATCTCAGCCACTCTTGCTAAATTGCCTTCTCTTTCCGCGACTTCGGCTTCCCTTTTTAGGTCCTCAATTTTTTTGCGCAACCGATGAAGATGTTCAAAAGAAATTTTTTCAGCATGCCATTGAGCTGAAAGTTCGTCGTTTCTTTCTTTTAGTTTAGCTAATTCTTTTTCCGCCTGCTTGAGTCGCGCGTTTCCATTAATATTTTCTTTTTCCTTTGACAAAGCTGAGCGTTCAATTTCCAGACGAGTAATTTCACGCCGAATTTTCTCTATTATCATAGGCAAACTTTCAGCTTCCATTCGCTGGGCTGAAGCTGCTTCATCAATCAAGTCAACTGCTTTGTCAGGCAAAAAACGATCGCTAATATAACGCGCCGAAAAATTAACAGCCGCTATAATCGCTTCATCGCTAATTCTAATTCCATGATGGATTTCATATTTTTCTTTAAGTCCGCGTAAAATAGCGATGCTGTCTTCCAAGTTAGGTTCTTCAACTATAATCGGCTGAAAACGCCTTTCTAAGGCGGAATCTTTTTCAATATAACGCTGATACTCTCGTGTAGTAGTAGCGCCAATAGCGCGTAATTCGCCTCTTGCCAAAGCCGGCTTCAATAAATTAGAGGCATCAACAGCGCCTTCAGCAGCGCCAGCGCCAACAATCATATGGATTTCATCAATAAATAATATCAAACGTCCGTCGGAATTCTTAATTTCTTTAATAAAAGCCTTTATTCGCTCTTCAAATTCTCCGCGAAATTTTGTCCCAGCAACTAAAGAGCCTAAATCAAGCATTACGATTTCTTTATTTTTAAGAACTTCTGGCACATCGCCAGAAATAATCCGCTGAGCCAAACCTTCAACAACGGCGGTTTTTCCAACGCCAGGCTCACCAATAAGAACAGGGTTATTTTTCGTCCGACGACTTAAAATTTGAACAACCCTCCTTAATTCCTCGTCTCGACCAATTACCGGGTCAAGTTTTCCTTCTTTGGCTTGAGTAGTAAGATTAATCGCGTATTTATCTAAAACTTGAAATTTTGTTTCTGGCGCTTCATCAGTGATTCTTATTGACCCGCGCAAATTAAATAAAACTCTTAAAATAATTTCTCGACGCAAACCAAATTTCTCCATAACTTTTTGAGCTGAAGAATTTGTTTCCAAAATCGCCAGAAGAAGATGCTCGCAAGAAATATATTCATCTTTTTGTTGATTGGCAATTTTTGCCGCTTTATCTAATGTCTGCATTAATTCATTAGAAAAATAAAGCTGAGCCATATTGCCGCCAGAAAAAATTTTTGGCTGACTACTTAAAACTTCCGAAACTTGGCGACGCAAAGCTTCTAAATTAACTCCAATCTTAAGTAAAAGCGGTTGAATTAACGAGCTTTCATCAGAAATTAAAGTTGACAAAAGGTGAATAGCCTTAAGTTCGCCATGATTTTCTTTGGCTGCTAATTCCTGAGAATTCTGCAACGCTTCCTGAGATTTAATTGTAAAACGATGGAAATTGTTCATATAATAAATTTTACATCTAAAAATTTATTTTTCAAGCCTATAATAAACTTTAATAAAAATATCGACTTATATAGGTCGATATTTTATCTTTAATTTTAATTACTAAAAATCTTATAAAAATTTAAGAACTTAAAATAAAGCTATTCACGATCTATATTGTCAAGGCAAGCAACATTTATAAGCTGAACTCGTCTTTCTCCATCAGAAACCGAAAATGGCTGGCAAGCTTCATTTTCAGCTTGATTGATTAACTGACTAATGGTGTCAGTCCTGCCAGATTGATATGCTTGATTTATAGAATGAATCCTAAAATCGCTCCAAATATCCCAAACTATATAAGAAACAGAAAATATTATCCAAAGCGCGCCTATTGAATAGAGAATTATTTTTTTAAATGAAAATTGTATATTCATATTTATGATATTATATTTAAAAAAAATTAAAGTCAATACACTGCGCTGGTCTAATAAATTTATTTTAAATTTTCTTTTATTTCCTGGGCGAATTCAATAAAAATTTCATAATCAATTTGCATTATCTAACTTTTGCAATATCAAGGCTATTTATAAATGTCAGCCTCAATACAAAGAGAGCACCGGCAATTTTCTTCCATGGAATGTTGGGATGTTTACTTCTAAATACCGCAGGCAAATTTTTTGCCGCTTCGCCGATAATGCCTATTCTTCTAACCACCGCATCTTGAATTTGAGAATCATCAAAAAATTTGTCTTTAGAAATATCTTTTGTATATTCCTTGATTTTTTCAATGCTTTCTAAAATATCAAATAATAAAATTTTAGGATCTTTTTTCATAGATTATTTTCTCATCTTTTAAGATAATGTCTTTTAAGCGCGGTTTAATTGCGCGATATGTTACAAGGTCCACTTTTTTGCCAAGCCTCTCTTCCAATTCAATCTTTAATCCTACAAAATCAAATAAACTCTTTCCCTTTTTGAGTTTTACCAAAATGTCAATATCGCTGTTTTTTTTCACTTCGCCTCTTGCGACAGAACCAAAAAGCGCTGCCTTGGTCACGCCATGATGTTTCAAAATTGGCACTATCTGTTTTTTGATAACTTGAATAATCATATTTGTATAATAACAGATAAAAGCAAGATTGACAATTTGGCACAGTAAACCCCGCGCCAAATTTTGGCGCGGGGTTTAAGATAGTTGCAAGGCAAATCTAACCAGAGTTATCTTGCTAAGAATTTTCCTATGTTTTCTATTAGACGACGAACCGTTTCAGAAACAGAAGCTAATTGATATTCTACTCCTCTTAATCCAACAGGAGTTGGCACGGTGATGGAGGGCCTTACTTCTGGTAGCCCAATAGTGAAGATATAATTTGGCTGAACATGTTTTACCTCCCTTAATCCTCTAAGATTTTCTATGGCCCTGCTAACAGTCATTCTCGTAGGTATTTTAAGACGATAAATATCAGTAAGAACCACTCTCTCAATAAGGGTAAAACCCCCTCTATTAATTAAGGCAGTCTTTTCTTCAAGAGTCACTCCCTCTCTGAATCTCAACAGAACTTCGCCTGGTATATAAGAAGGCTTTGCTGCCGCAAACGGTACAATTTGTACTGCAATTTTATCATCTAAAATACGTCCTTTTTTGCCTACTCCTAAGATATTAGAAATTTTTATATTCATTCTAGGAACTCTCCAGTCAAAAGAAGTAGCGTTATAGGGAAGAATAGCAAGTGTCGTCCACATTCCTCCTGATGCTCGTTTCACCCAAATTTTTTGACCTGGATTAAATCCTTCAGCTCTCCATGTAATCTTATGGATAGTCCCGGCTTCAATATCTTGTCCTGCGGTAGGCGAAGTAATAGTAATAGACGGCCTTACTACTGATTCAGCAATGCTAAAATAACTATCGCTATTATCGCCAAAAAAGAATGGAAGATGTTGAGTTAGTACAGAAATTTTAAAACGATCTAAATATATCTTCTGTATCGTTTCGCCCTCAGACAGCGAAACACGAATATCATCTTCTTGAATTGTCCATAAAAATCTTTCTAAATTAGCTGGTATATTATTAGCGATTCTTAAATGGCTAGCACGCCTAGCCTGATAAGGAAAACCTCCTATTGGCCTTCTCCCTTTTACTACTGCCTGCGTGTTTAGATAAATATCTATTTCACTTCCTGCCTTCATCCCAACCGCATCCCATGTAATTTCGCGAGTATCACCAACTCTCCATTGTTCTCCGCCATTTGGAGAAATAACAGTGATGGATGGTACGACGATGGGAGGCAAAATACTGAAATTAAGTGTATTGCTTTTTCCATGATCACTTATAACACGAATTTGATATCTGCCAGGGTCACTATTCGCCACCAAAAGACCGCTTAATTCAAATCTCAAAGATAAACCATCCGCTTGTGTAAAAATATGCTGCTTACCAATACTACCCACTACACGTCCATCGCTCAAAAATTCAATTATAATTCCAGAAGGTATGGTATCTACCAAATTTCTACCACGAATTGTAATCATATCATTGGCTCTGCCAGATGTTGGAGATGTAGATGTAATAGAGGGTTTAACTATACCTGCGGTCGTATCAAAAACAACTATCTTCTTATTATTAGCTTCATTAGATTCTTTTACCTGATTACGAGAATCAACAACAAATTGAATCCTGTTTTTGCCTTTGATAAATAAGCGACCACCATCTGTTGGAACATCAAAACCTGAGAAGCCACACTTTTGCTCGCCAAACGCTAAATGTGGATATATAGAACGAGCTAATCTAATATTATTTTCAAGATTCATCTTTTGAATATAAAACCTTTCAACAACATCAGCATGGCCAATATTTTTTATGCAATAATTTATTCTTATCTTATTAGCATCAACTATAGTAACTGAAAGACTGGTAACAGTTAAATCAGGAAGTAGTTCTACTGCCAGCTTCTCAACAATACTGAAATAATTGTCGCTTCTATCGGAAACAGGCGGACGCAGCCCTTGAGCTGTTATGAGAATTTTAAACTTATCCATTCGCACTTCTTGACCAAGCCCTGGCCAAGTAATTGGAATTCTCCAAGAAAATCTTTCAGTGTTAGCTAATATATTCCTACCAATCCCAAAGCTGTGCGTAGGCCCACCTACTACTCCTTTGTATGTATATAAAATAATATCTACCTTCTGTCTTGCATCCATTCCAACCGCATCCCACCTAATTTCATAGGTCTTTCCCTCTGTCCACCTCTCTCTTCCGTCTGGAGACATAACAGTGATGGAGGGCCTTACTTCTGGCTTAATAATACTGAAGTAATTGTCGCTCCTATCGGTAACAGGCGGACGAAGCCCTTGAGTTGTTATAAAAATCTTATAACGATCCCATCGTATTTCTTCGCCAGAGGCTAACGTAAAAAAAGTGTCATCTTTTTGAATTCTCCAAGAAAATCTTTCAGTGTTAGCTAATATATTTCTGGCAATCCTTTGCTGAACATATTCTCTGTCTACTACTAGCCATCCCTTTAAATAAATATCTACTCTTTGTCTTGCATCCATCCCATCCGCATCCCATCTAATTTCATGAGTTTTCCCAAGTTCCAACCTCTCTCCTCCGTTTGGAGAAATAACAGTGATGGAGGGTTTTACTGCTTCTCTCCTCTCGCAAACATCCATTGAAGGATGCTGGCCATATTTTCTTCCTACATTCTGAGCGCAGAAAAGACCGGCAACGCAGTTAGCATCTCTGTCGCAATCGCCCTGACCAACAGTACAAGGATTTTTTGAAGTACAAAAATCCCAACTCCAAAGACCGGGTCTATCGTCTGGGCATCTATCAACTTTCCTCCAGCCAGGAGGCAGACAAGAGTTTGGAAACACTCTACAAGTTCCATCAGGGCCAATAGCTGGCGTAAGTACCTGAAGACAAATTCGAGGAATTTCTATAGGAGGCGCTACCACATCACAACCAAATAATTCATTTAATTTAGCTCGTGTTGTTGAACCGACAAAACCAGTGCCTCGAGGCAAATTCCAGGGAGCTAAAACATCTTCTCTGTGTTTCTCTTGAAAACCAACTACAGCCGCAGCAGTATGGGTGTCAAAATTACCAGTAATCGCTCTTTTATAAAAACCTTGCTTCTCTAAAGCGGTTTGGAGATTCCTAACCTCTAAACCAGTGTCTCCATGCTTTAAGTTTCTGTTAAAATTATAACACCAGACATCTGGTCTTACTTCAATCTCAGCTATTTGCCCCTGAAGCTCAAGAATTTGCGCGCGAAGTTGTTGAATTAATACTTGAAGTTCAGCAGCTGTCATCGCTTGAGCAGTTGGCGCGCTGAAATTAAACATCAAACCGAATACAGCTAAAAAACTAATAGCGAAAATAAATTTTTTCATATTTTATTTTATTTTATTTTATTTTTTATC
>CAYNMK010000019.1:0-12600 GCA_964398445.1 uncultured Candidatus Saccharibacteria bacterium
AAATTCTCGCTATGTCTTTCCTAAATCCTAAATCCTAAATCCTAAATCCTAAATTTTGCGCATTTTATTCACCGGTGGTGGAACCGGAGGACATATTTATCCAATCTTAGCAATAGCTGAAAAACTAAAAGGTCAAGATCTGCGTTATTTTGGTGCTCCAGGAATTTATCAAAATTTATTGGAAGCTAACGGAATAAAAGTTTCAAAAATTCTTTCTAGTAAGTGGAGACGATATTTTGATATAAAAAATTTTTTAGATATTCCAAAATTTATTTTAAGCTTGATTCAGGCTCTTTGGAAGGTTTTTTGGTTTATGCCAGCTGTTGTATTTTCAAAGGGCGGCCCAGGCGCTTTAGCAATTATTTTAGTTTGTAAATTTTATCAGATTCCGATTATTATTCATGAATCTGATGGTATTCCTGGTATAACGAATAAAATTTCCGCTCGCTTTGCTAGAAGAATAGGGATTTCATTTGCTTCAGCTGCTAATTTTTTTCCTAAATCATCTAATATGGCTTTAATTGGTAATCCTATTCGTAATTCTTTAATATTAGAAAACGTTTCTCAAGAAGCATCTAAAAAAAAATTAGGATTTAATCTTGAAGCGCCATTGATTTTAATTATTGGAGGTTCTCAGGGGGCGTCTATGCTTAATGATTTTTTTCTAAATATTATTAGTGATTTAATAAAAGATTTTCAAATTTTTCATCAAACTGGATATAAAAATTATCAAGAAATTAAAAATCAATTGAATCTTATTATTAAAAATTTTAATGATGAAGAAAAAAAGCGCTATAAATTAACCGCTTATTTGAATGAGGACTTAAAAGATGCCTTAACAGCTGCTGATTTAGTAATTAGTCGGGCTGGCAGTGGCGCTATTTTTGAATCAGCAGCGCTCGGAAAGCCGTCTATTCTTGTTCCGTTACTTAAAGCGGCCAGTGATCATCAGACAGTTAACGCTTATGAATATGCCAATACTGGAGCGGCCATAGTTATTGAAGAAGATAACTTAAAATCAAATATTTTTATGGTTCAACTTAAAAAAATTTTTAACGAGTCAGGAAAATTAAAATTAATGTCTGAAGCGGCTTTAAAATTTGCTAAACCTGATGCTGCCAAGATAATTTCGGAAGAAATTATAAAGTTAGCTCAATAACATTTAATATTTACAATATGAATAATAAAAGACAAAAAATTCAACTTTCTTCATCGGCATTGTCATTATATATAGAGTGTCCAAAGTGTTTTTGGCTGAATAAAATAAAAAACATTCGCCGACCTTCTCAAATTTTTGCTTTGCAAAATAATTTTGACCGTATTTTAAAACCATATTTTGACAAATTTAGGACTGAAAATAAATTACCCCCGGAATTAAATAATCAAGTTGAAGGAAATCTTTTTAATAATCAGGAATTATTGAATAAATGGCGAAATGCCTTGAGACCAACTCTTAAATATCAACATCATCAATCTTCTGATTTTGTTTTGGCAGGAGGGATTGATGATTGTTTGTTTGACGGTGAATACTACATCCCAATTGATTTTAAAACTACTGGTAGTTCAAATTTTGAGGAAAATTCTGAAAAATATTACCAACATCAAATGGATATTTATAATTTTCTTTTGGAAAAAAATAATTACAAAACTAAAGAATTGGCTTATCTTGTTTATTATAAACCAGAACAAGTAATTGATAAAAATATTATAAAATTTCAAATTATAGTTAAGAAAATGAAGACTAGTCATCGGCGAGCTAAAAAACTTTTTGAAGAAGCAATTGAATTTCTTCAAGGTCCAATGCCGCAAAGTCGTTCTGAGTGCCAATTTTGTTCTTGGGGTAATAATTTTATGATATAATACTTAAATGAGCGACAGTATCAAATTGGTAAATCAATCAAATTTTAATCTTAAAAAAGAAGTTCGAGTCCGGCTTGCGCCTTCGCCAACAGGCCCGTTTCATTTAGGAACTGCCAGAACTGCTCTTTTTAATTGGCTTTTCGCAAAAAAAAACGCAGGAAAATTTATTTTACGTATTGAAGATACTGACATTGAACGATCTGAAAAAAAATATGAAGAAGATATCATAAAAGGTTTAAAATGGCTTGGATTAGATTGGGATGAAGGTCCGGGCTATGATGGCGAATATGGTCCTTATTGCCAAAGCAAAAGAAGAGATATTTATGAAAAATATCTTAAAAAATTACTTGACGAAAATAAGGCATATTATTGTTTTTGTTCTAAGGAAGAATTGGAAAATGACAGACAAGCAATGCTTGCCCAAGGATTGTCGCCTAAATATAGCGGAAAATGCCGAAATTTAGCTAAAGAAAAAACAGGGGAAGAAGGTGTTATTCGTTTTAAAACATCTAAAATTGAAATTGAATTTAATGACAGCATTAGGGGAAAAATTAAATTTAATCCTATTTTAATCGGTGATATAGTTATTGCTAAAAATTTAAAAACGCCGCTTTTTAATTTTGCAGTTGTAGTTGATGATTTTGAAATGAAAATTAGCCATGTAATTCGCGGAGAAGATCATATTTCAAATACACCAAAACAGATTTTAATTCAAAAAGCGCTTGGTTTTAATGAATTAAAATACGCGCACTTACCATTAATTCTTGCCCCTGATCGCAGCAAATTATCAAAACGATATATTGAAACTTCAGTACTTGACTACAAAAATGAAGGTTATTTAGCTGATGCTCTGGTTAATTTTTTGGCATTTCTTGGCTGGCATCCGGAAGATAACCGAGAAATGCTAAAACGCGAAGAATTAATTAATGAATTTAGTTTAAAACGAGTTCAAAAAGCCGGAGCTATTTTTAATCTTGAAAAATTAGAATGGTTAAATAGTCAATATATTAAGCAAGTAAATGAAACAGACTTAGTTAAAGCTCTTAAAGAATTTATTCCTTTGGAATGGAATGAAAATAAAAAACTGCTCTTAAAAATTGTTGCCATTGAAAAAGAACGAATAAAAAAACTTGCTTCTTTTAAGGAATTGGCAGGTTTCTTTTTTAAGCTTCCTGATTATGACTCGCAGCTTTTAAAATGGCCTCGTTCAACTTTGCCCTTAGCTTCTCCAATAGCGGATGGACAAAACCCAGTAATAGAAAAAATAATTATTAATTTAAAGCTTCTGCTTGAAACGCTAAAAGAAGTGTCGGAAGAAAATTTTTTAAAAATAGAATTGGAAAATAAAATTATGCCATTGACAGAAGTTTGGGGCAGAGGAGAGTTGCTCTGGCCACTTCGAGTAGCTCTTTCAGGCAGACAAGCATCGCCCGGGCCATTTGAAATTATGGAAATCTTAGGTAAAGAAGAAACTCTTAAAAGAGTTAAATTGGCAATTAAAAAATATGAATAATAATATTAATTTTCAAGAGATTTTACAAAACTTTAAATTATTTATGAATGAAATAGGCAGTTGGTTTGAAAATAATGTTCCTAACGTTGTTACAAATTTATTAAAATCTATTATAACGTTTGTTGTTGATATTTTAATATTTATAACGAATTTTTTGCAATCATTTTTACAATCGTTATTATTATAATAATTCAATATTTAATATATGACGCAAAATGTAGAATGTGCGACAGTAGTTAAGAAAAAACGGAATTCCCCTATTAAATAATAGATAATTTATTGATATTTATTTATAATTATGATATTCTTGTAATTAAATTAAGCAAAAATAAAAAAGTATGAAAAATAATTATATTTTTTTAATTTTAATAATTTTGATTTTGGCTTTAGGGGGTTATTTTATTTTTATTCAAAATATTAAAAATCAAGATATTAAAAATAAAGAAGAAAAAACAATGACAATAATAAAAACAAATTTTGGAAATATTACACTTGAGCTTTTTACTGTAGACGCGCCAAAAACAACTGAAAACTTCATAAATCTTGCTAACTCTGATTTTTATGATGGCGTGAAATTTCATCGAGTAATTAAAGGATTTATGATTCAAAGCGGTGATCCTTTAACTAAAGATGATTCTAAAAAAGATATATGGGGAACAGGTGGGCCTGGCTATGTATTTGACGATGAGATTCATGTGAACAATCAAAATATTATTGGATCTATTGCCATGGCAAACGCTGGCGCGAACACTAATGGTAGTCAATTTTTCATTAATACTGCTAATAATAATTTTCTTGATACTAAACACACTGTATTTGGCAAAGTAATATCGGGAATGAATGTTGTTGCAGCTATTGAAAATACTCCAGTAGAAGGTCCTAATCGTCCAATTGACGCAGTTATAATTGAAAACATTAAAATTTTAAATAAAAATTCTAAATAATTTTTAAATTATTACGCCATTTTTTTTCTAATTCTTGAACTTTAGCTTCATCAAAACCAAAATGATGAGCAACTTCATGCCAAACCACTTCTTGAATTAATTGACGCATTTTTTTCTCTAAACCTGCCGATTCTTTAATAATAGTTTTTTTATAAATGGTGATTTTATCTGGCAAAACCATTGTGTAGCTAGCTCCCCTTTCAGTTTTGGGAATACCATGATAAAGTCCTAATAAATTTCCTTCAGGCGCCTTTTCATCATCAATTACAATAACCACATTTTCCATCTTATTTTTAATAAATTCTGGCAAAGATTCTACTGCTTCAACTATTAATTTTTCAAAAGCATCCATTATTCATATTTTAAAATATGAATCATTAAAATGCAATAGTTATTGCGTTAAACAATTCCCCTCTTGCCTTCGCTGCTAACTTTGTTCGCTTAACGCCATTTTTCCAGCCCCAAAGGGATGCTAACGCTTCTGGATAAAATAGCTACCTTTCGTAGTAATGCCCATGCATTCTTTTGGAATGTCCATTCGGAATATTCAGACGTGGTAAAGCGTAAATAATACTGTTAATTCTTGCAGATTAAATAAACCTCTCTTATTAATTCGCAAGATGTTCAATATAAGAAATCTGATTTTATAAATGTCTAATAAAAAAGCGATTTTAAAATATATTTATTTTATTGGTATTGGCGGGATAGGAATTAGCGCTTTAGCACGTTATTTTTTAGCTTCAGGAAGTAGAATAAGTGGCTCTGATGCCTCTCAATCAATAATTACTCAAGAACTTAAAAAAGAAGGCGTAGAGGTCAAAATAGGTCATAAAACAAACAATGTGCCTCGCAATATAACATTAGCTATCCATAGCGCCGCTATTGCCCTAGATAATAATCCTGAAATTAAAAAAATCAAGAAATTAGGAGACATACCAATAAAATCATATGCTCAAGCAATTGGCGAATTAACCAGAGATTATAAAACTATTGCTATAACTGGTTCTCATGGTAAAAGCACTACCACTGCCTTGCTTGCTTTGGTTTTAAAAGATACACACTTTGATCCAACGGTAATTATTGGGACAAAATTAAAAGAATTTGGCGGCAGTAATTTTCGAAAAGGCAAAAGTAATTATTTAATTTTAGAGGCTGATGAATATCAGGAATCATTTTTGCACTACTCCCCTATTGCAGTGATTATCACTAATATTGATCGTGAACATTTAGATTTTTTTAAAAATTTAAACGAAATAAAAAAAGTTTTTTTGAAATTTATAAATAATATACAATTAAATGGTATTTTAATTCTTAATAAAGACGATAAAAATTTATTTAATTTGCGAAATAAAATTCAAAAAATTGCCAAAAAAAATAATCTTAAAATGTTTTGGTTTGGCGCTCAAGAAAAATTTAAAAGCGACATTCAAGAAAAATTAAAAAAATGTCTTAAAGTTCCCGGCGAACATAATTTTTCTAATGCTTTAGCGGCTTATGCATTGTCTAGAGCTTTTAAAATAAATTCAAAAATAATTCTTAATATGCTTGGAAAATATCGTGGTGCTTGGCGCCGAATGGAATATCGTGGTAAGCTCAAAAATTCAATAATCAATGGTCAAAAGTTAATAATTAATAGTTTCGTTTTTGACGATTATGCTCATCATCCCACAGAAATTAAAGCTACCCTTTTAGGCTTGCGTCAAAAATATCCAAAATCAAAAATTATTTGCGTTTTTCAACCGCATCAGGCTGAACGGTTAAAATTATTATTTAAAGAATTTTCTCAATCTTTTTATTCGGCAGATGCTTTAATTCTTTTAAGTATTTACAAAGTAGTTGGCCGCGATTTTTTTGCTTCAAAGTATAGTTCTCAAAAATTAGCTGAAATTATTAAAAAAAGAAAAACATCACCGCCAGTAACATACCTTAAAGATTTTAAAAATTTACCAAAAACAATAAAAATTATCTTAAATTCTAAGTCTTGCGCCTTAAATTCTGTTGTCATTGTAATGATGGGCGCTGGCGATATTTACAAACACACTAACTTTTTGCTATCATATAATAGCAAAAAGTGATTATTAATTTTTAGCTTTTGATAAAAAAAATTTATTAATTTAATTCTCAGTAGTTATTGTCAATAATCATAGTAAAAATAATGTATTATTCTAATCTTGATCGTTTTAAAGAGTTGTCAGGTTATGAAATTGGTGATGTATGGTATCCGCGAGTTACTAAAATTATTGATATTAAATCTAAGCCAGCGCTTTATTATTTTTATGCGGAAATGAAAAATTTTGCCGAAGGCGAATCAGTTAAAAAATTATCCGCAAACGAAGGCACTATAATTCATGAAATAGTTGAAAAAATTTTTAAAGGCGAAAAATATGAAGTTAGCGAAAAAATAGCCCCAGCCATTAACGCTTTTTTAGAATTTATAAATGAAAAAAACATTCAGGTTGACACAGAATATATAGAAAAACAAGTTGTTAACCATGATGCTAGATATGCTGGCACTCTTGACGCAGTGGCTTTAATTGACGGCAAGTTTGGAGTTTTAGATATTAAAACTTCACAGGCAATTTATCGCGACTATAATCTTCAAACCTCGGCTTATATGGCAGCTCTTCAAAAGAATTTTGACAACCTTCAAACTCGTTGGATTTTAAGAATTGATCAAATAAAAACTTGCGTTAAATGCGATTCTACTTTAAGAGAAAAAGGTGGCAGAAAAAAAGTAAAATTGCCGTGGAAAAAAAATACTTATTATAGCGCAAAAAAATGCGAACACATATGGTCTGATATTAAAGGTGTAATTGAATTACAGGAATTCCCTTATTGGCAACATGACTTTCAAGCATTTTTGGGCGCTAAAAAACTTTGGGAATGGGAAAATGAATATTGGCTTAAGCAAGCAGGGTATCTGTAAAAATTTCTAATTTTTAATATTTAATTTTTAAAAAAATAAAAAATTAATTAGATAAAAATTCGGGAGATTCATCATATTTTTTAATAATAATCGGCGCGTGAGTGAATTCACGATTAACTAAATAACCTAATCCAAAACTTAAGGAAGTGATTAAAAATATTAAAAAGAAAAGAATTATATCTTTTTTATACTCTCCTATCCATTCGCGGATAAAATGCTTGATGAGATAGTATTTTTGCTTAAGAAATATGATTATAATTAATTTTTAATTTTGAATAAATTTTTAATGATTTAATTTTAAAATATTAAGAAGTTAAAAATTGATTTAAAATTCAGAATTCAAAATTATTTAATTACTTTTGGATTTTATATATTCATATATTCATTCCACCTTTCGTATAGCTCCTTTGTCGCTTTTAAGTCTTTTGCATTATACTTGGCAATTTCTAAAAACTTTTTTTCTTTAAAAAATTTTCCAACGTCATCCCCTGTTATGCCATCTGCCTTAGGGCTTTTAATATTAAAAATGCGACTCCATAAATGTAATCCTCCTTTTTTTCTTACTGCCCCATAAAATGTTAATTGGTCTTGTAAGTCTATATGCTTACAACCTCTTTGCTGATATAAATATCTGCCTTCCATCAAATTTCTTGTTGGTTTTACTTTATGAACAGCTGAGCGCGCTATCATAAACGGCGCGTCAAATCCCCTACTATTAAATCCAATAAATTCGTCATACTCTTTCGCGCCTTGCCAGAAATTTTCTAACATTTGCTTTTCGGTCATTTGTTTAAAAATAATGTCATCTTCAGTAAATTCTTTAATATTTTCTCCAGGTGCTTGAAAATAAACCACTCCTTGATTTTTTTCGTAATCTAAAATACCAATAACCGCAATTTCACCGGTTAAAGGAGAAAAACCAAGGCCAGCTTTTAAATCTTTAAGTGATTCCCTGTATTCAGTGTCTGAATATGATTCTTTTTTAATCCAATGGGTTAAAACTTCTTGTGTAATTTTATCAAGTGAATCAAAATCAACGCCAATAGTTTCAATATCAAAAATGAGTTTTTTGGTTGACATAAATATAATTTATATATAAGATATAAATATTAAAATGCTTACTCGCATTAATTACGCTAAAAGCGTTGCAGACAGGAAAGATGATAATTTAAAATGTTAAAATTATTTTATAATTTTAACATTGTTGTTTTGATTTTTCAATTTTATATTTAAGTGAAGAAAATATGGCAAAAACTAAATCTGGAGGTTCAACTAAATTAGGTAGAGATTCAATTGGAAAACGACTTGGTATTAAGCGACAACATGGACAAGCGGTAAAAATCGGCGAAGTTTTGATTCGTCAACGCGGCACAAAATATCTTCCCGGCGCAAATGTAAAGCGAGGCAAAGACGACACTTTATATTCCATTAAAAATGGAATTGTAGAATTTATTTCTAAAAAGAAAATTTGTTTTGATGGCAATGCGCGAAGCGTTAAAGTTATAAATGTAGTAATATCTCTTTAATTTATTCTGGTAAAATTTGAGCAATAATCGTTGTTTTTACCCCATTTTTTAAATTAATTTTAATTTGATGTTCGCCAAGTATTTTAAGAGGCTTATCTAATAATACCTCTGCTTCAATCCCCTTTTCTGCAAGGGATTTTTTTATCTCTTCTTTATTAACTGAACCGAATACTTCCTTTTTTTCACCGATTTTAAGATTAAATTCAAATTTTTTATTTTTTAATCTTTCAACTAATTCTTCTGAAGTAGTTTTAAATTCTTTTTCTTGTAATTGTTGTTTGGCTTTTTGAAATTCTAATTCTTTAATCGCATTTTTAGAAGCAATTTTTGCTAATTTACGAGGAATTAAAAAATTTCGGGCATAACCATTTTTAATTTCTTTTACATCATATTTATTGCCTAAATTTTTTACGTTTTCTAATAAAATAATTTTCATAATTGTTTAATTTCTAATATAAAATTAGAGGTTTTAAAATTTCTATTGCCTTGTCTAGTTGTGGATCTATATTATTTTCTATGTCTTCGTCAGTTAAATCAACCTCATAATCCGGCATTAAACCATTATTTTCAATAATCTGACCACTTGGCAACAACCAATAAGCCACAGTAATTTTAACTATTGAGTTATCATTTAAATTATGAATTTCTTGAACTGTTCCTTTGCCAAAACTTTGTTTACCGACCAATTTAATGTCGCGATTATCTCGTAAAGCGCCTGCTAAAATTTCCGAAGCTGAAGCTGACCCTTGGTTTATTAAAACTACTATTGGAATATTTTTAAAAAATCCATTGCCCCTAGCCTTAAATACTCTGGCGTCTCCTTTGTCAGCGCGAATCTTTTCTTTAACAACGATTTCTCCAGGTTCAAAAAACCAGCCGGCGATATTAACCGCCCCATGCAAGTAGCCACCAGGATTGTTTCTTAAGTCTAAAATAATTCCCTTAACCCCCCTAAAAGCAATTTCTATTGATGCTTTACGAAAAAGAAAGGGAGCATTTTCGTAAAAATTATAAAGCTGGATGTGGGCAATATCGTTTTCAAGCATCTCCAAATCAAGAGTCGGAATTTTAATAACATCCCTGATAATTGAAATTTCTTTTGATGTTTTCCATTCATTGCGAAAAATTGTCAAAATAACGGTTGACCCTCTTTTGCCTCGTATTATATTTACTGCTTCATTGATATTTAAATTATCTGTAACTATATTATCAACTTTTAAAATTTTATCTCCGCTGCGTAAACCAGCGTGTTCAGCAGGCGTATTTTTTAATGGCGCAATAATTTTTAATTGATCGTTACGAATGCCGATTTCCGCGCCAATGCCGCTGAATTCACCTCCAATATTTTCGCCAAATCTTTTAGCGTCGCTTGGTGGCATAAAAACAGAACTAGGGTCATCAAGGGCTCCAACTAGCCCAGAAATCGCGCCAAAAATTAAATCTTGATTATTAATTGTTTCAGCATCTACATATTTTGATTGAATTATATTCCAAGTTTTCCAAAAATTATTAAAATCAATTGCTTCCCCAATATTTCCTTCAAGACCAGAAACTCCTTGAATAAAAATCGTTTCTGATTGTTTTTTGCCAATATTTAATCCAAAATAAAAAGCTCCGATAATTAAAACAAATATTATAAAAGTGGAGATGCCAATCTTTAAAAAATTACGCAATGAAACTTTATTAAAAATTTTATTTTTGAATAATTCAAGCATTATTAATAATTTATTAATTACAAATTAAATGCAAATATACAGATAAATTTACATGCTGCAAGTCATTAATATTTTATATATTATTTAAAAGTATATCTGAAAAATTATAAAATTACAAGATTTTTAAATTAAAAACAACATAAAACATAATTAATGTTAACTTACTTGTTCCTAACGTTTAGTTTGGCAATAAAATTACTTTTGCAAATTTACGCGAATTAAATTATTATGTTATTCTTTGTAAGAATTCCAAGCGTTGCTTACAGTGTGTCCTCGGACTTTCCTCATCTGAATAATTCCTCTCTTTGCCTTTGCTACCAACCTCGTTCGTTTAACGCTATTTTTTTCAGCCCTAAAAGGACGTTAACGCTTCTGGAAAAAATAGCTACAAACTTCGGGGTAACGCTCAAGGCATTCCCTTAGAATGTCCATTCAAAATATTCGGACGAAGAAAGTATAAGTAATGCTGTTAATTCTTGCAGATTATTTAAAAATAAATATGTTAATTAATAAAAAATATATTAATATAATCAAAAAACGAACCGGGGAAAGCCATGTTTATAAAAAGTTTCAATTCACGGGCTTAATTATTGCCCAATTATTAAACGATGAAAAACATAAGTCGCTTTATATTAAACTGGCGAAAGAATACGATAATGAAAAACTGTTAAATTTGGCAAAAGATATTTCCGAAAGAAAAAAAATAGAAAACAAAGGGGGGTATTTTATGAAAGTGTTTACCAGTTTACGAAAAGATATGAAAATAAAAATCTGAAAAATTAGAAATTAAAAATTTTTTAATATTCCTCGCGCTTAATTTGATAAAATCCCCTTTTCGCCCGTGATTCGTCTGTAAACGCTTTTGTTAAGTTTTCTATTATTTTTTTTCATAATCTTTTATTAAAAATAAGTCACTCTCCAGAATCTAACACAACACTACTCTCAATCAATTCATTGAATACCCCATAAGGTTTTCGGAAATTAAGAACTGCTCTTGGTCAATCATTAAGCAAGCCATGCACCTTTTTAATTTCACACCTAGATACCTTGCTGAAATCTGTTCCCTTAGGTTTGTCTTGCTTTTGCTGTTGTTTTAACAACGCACAAGAGTAAAGCCGCCATTATGCCTAATCTTCGATCAAGCAAATTACTTATATCCTGCGAAAAATCAATAGAGGTTTTCCAAACAAAAGGATTAAAATGTTTTTTAAAAACACAAACAGGGGTATTATCAATAAAACAGAAATATTTTTTAGGTAATAACCAGCCCATCAAAACAACCCTTAGCAAAGTCCTTAGTAGTGCCAAAAAGAAACTATCTTCTTTTATAACGCCAATTTTTCTATCGTTTTTATCCATAATAATCCATGTATCCCTAATGCCGCCTTCTCTCTTAAGTGCTCCTATCTTTTCGTTTGTTGTTGGGTCCCAAACATCAAAAGTAGGAAGGTTAAAAACATCCAAGAGCTCAATCTCTCTGGCTTTGGCTGATAAAATCTCATGTTGCTTGTCCTTGTTCGAATAAACTTGAATACTTGTTTTCCAAGATGCTTCTTCTTCACAATAAAAAACTATGTTCCCACAGGAATCACGAATAGACCATTTGCTTAAAACAATAGCCATTGCATCTTTCCTTAATAAATATTTTTGATGGTTAAATCCCTGATACATATAAAATAAGTCTTAAATTTTAAACACTAAACTTCAAGCCCTGCTAGAAACCCTTATTAAAAACTACTCAAATTTACTTTCGTTGTCTAATAAAAATTGAGAGCCTCGTTTTGCGAGAACCTTGATTTCTCGCTCTACTCAGAATTAAGAAGTTTTTAACAGGGCAAACAAATTTTGAATAATTTAATGGCATCATTATTAAAATATTATCTATCCAAATTTAGTATCTTTTGAAATTTCTCTTTGTTTCCAGAATTAAGGGCTTCGGTTAATTCTTTTAATTGATTATTGAGTTGTTCAATGATAGCTGGATTATTTTCCATTTTTGTTGCTAATATTTTTATCTGTTCTTCTGAAAGATGCTTTAAATAGGAAATCCATAAATCTTTATTATTTTTAGATAGTGATGAATCTAGAATTAAATTTTCTAAATCTTTTTTATTTT
>CAYNMK010000020.1:0-12132 GCA_964398445.1 uncultured Candidatus Saccharibacteria bacterium
ATAATGTCCGTATGTTAATTGGTACGGACGGGTGTTGCAACTAATCCTTGAACTGACCATCATTATTTTGTTTGCAAAATTAAGATTTTTAAGATAAAATATATGAAATTATGCAGATAAATATTAAAAAACTTTCAAGTTCTTTAATTGAAATTGACGGCGAAATATCAATAGATGATTTTAATATTCAAAAGGAACGAGCGGTTAAAGAGCTTGGAGAAAACTTAAAAATTGACGGTTTTCGTTTTGGTAAAATACCTGAAAACATTCTTGTTAAAAAAATTGGAGAAGAAGTGATTTTAGAAAAAACAGCGTGGCTGGCTATACAAAAAGTATATCCAGAAATTATCAAAAAATATAAAATAGAAGTAATTGGGCAGCCGAAAATTACAATTACCAAAATTGCGAAAGACAATCCTTTAGGATTTAAAATAAAGGCGACGGTTTTTCCTGAAATTGAAATTCAAAATTGGCAACCGATAGTAAAAGATATTATGACAAAAAGTAGTGAGGTGGAGATAAAGGATGAAGAAGTGAATATGGCAATTAACAATTTAAGAAAAATGCATACGACAAAAAATGAGAAAGGAGAAGAAATTTTGTCGGAGTTAAATGATGATTTTGTAAAATCTTTAAATAATCATATTGCGCCGAATAATAAACTTAACAATGTTGAGGAATTAAAAGTAGTAGTGCGCAAAAACCTTGAGTTTGAAAAAAAATCAAAAATTCGTGATGAAAAAAGAATGCAAGTTATTGAAAAAATTATTAGTGATTCAAAGATAGAAGCGCCTGAGGTTTTGATTGAAGTGGAAAAAGAAAAAATGCTTAATGATATGAAAATGAATATAGCTCAAACCGGAATTAAATGGGAGGATTATTTTAAAAGCATAAATAAGAGCGAAGATGATCTTATGAGAGATATAAGAATAGGGGCTGAAAAAAGGGTAGATATTGGGCTTGTTTTACGGCAATTGGCAATCAATGAAAAAGTGGAGGTTTTGAATGATGAAATTGAAAAAGAGGCGAAAAAACTTATATTTTATCATAAACAAGCCGGGCAAAAGGTTGATGAAAAGCAGATTCGTATTTATATTTTTGGAATATTGCGTAATAAAAAAGTTTTTGAGCTTATGGAAAAAGCAGCTGTATGAATTTTAATATTATTGCATTAAGGCGCCACAAAGAAAAAGGCGGCAAAATAAGCGTTATTTCAAAATTTCCTCTAAAAAATAGAGATGATTTGTCAGTCGCTTATACACCTGGTGTAGCAGCTGTTTCTCGTTTAATAGCAAAAGATAAAAATAAAGCATTTGATTACACCTCAAAAGGTAATATGGTTGCGGTTATAACAGACGGAAGCGCGGTTTTGGGGCTTGGTAATATTGGTCCAGAAGCTGCCCTGCCAGTAATGGAGGGCAAAGTTGTTCTTTTTAAAGAATTGGCTGGCGTAGATGCTTTTCCTCTTTGTTTGAATACGCAAGATAGCAAAGAAATTATTCAAATAATTAAGTCTGTAGCTCCTTCTTTTGGTGGCATAAATCTTGAAGATATTTCTGCCCCAAGATGTTTTGAAATAGAAGACCAGCTTCAAGATATTGGTATTCCAGTTTTTCATGATGACCAACATGGCACTGCCGTGGTTGTTTTGGCTGGATTGATAAACGCAGCTAAAGTAGTGGGTAAGTCTTTTGAAAATTTGTCTATTGTAATAAACGGCGCTGGCGCTAGCGGTTTTAGCATTGCTAATTTTCTTACTTGTTTAGGTTCAAAAAATAATCATTGTTTTTCAGCAAAAGAAATTGTTGTTTGCGATACTCAGGGTATTATTCATAAAAATAGAAGCAACTTAAGTTTTATAAAAAATAAACTTACCAAGAGTACCAATCCTAAAAATAAAAAAGGGGACTTAAAAAATGCCTTAATAGGCGCAGATGTTTTTGTTGGCGTTTCTGCTGCCAATGTGCTTACTATAAAGATGATAAAAGCAATGGCTGAAAAACCGATCATTTTTGCTTTAGCGAATCCAGTGCCAGAGATAGACCCTAAAAAAGCTAAGCAAGCTGGCGCTGCTATAGTGGCTACTGGCCGAAGCGATTATCCTAATCAAGTTAATAACGCGTTAGGTTTTCCAGGAATTTTTCGGGGCGCGCTTGATGTTAGAGCCACAAAGATAACTTATGAAATGAAATACGCCGCCGCTGAAGCTTTGGTTTCTTTGGTAAAAACTCCTTCTGCCAGCAATATTTTGCCTAATATTCTTAATAAACAGGTCGTACCAGCAATTGCCCGGGCAGTGCGTAGGGCTTATAATGCCCCGTAAGAATCCTGCTTCGGGATAACGTCCAGGACACATTCGGAATATTCAGACGAAGAAAGTGTAAACAACTTTGTTAATTCTTGCAATTTAATATATGACACATGATACTATTGTTATAGACATTGAAACTAAAAATATTTTTGCTGACGTTGGGCAAGATAATTTTGACGCTTTAGAAGTTTCTTTAATTGGCGCTTATTCTTATTCTCAAGATAAGTTTTTTTCTTTTGAAGAGGATCAATTTGCCGAATTTGGCAAAATGTTAAAAAGCGCTGATTTAATAATTGGCTTTAGTATTAATCGTTTTGACATTCCTGTTTTAAAAAAACATTTTGATTTTATTTATTCTATCTCACGTTTTGATATTTTGGACGAAATTGAAATTTCGCTTGGCAAACGGATTGGACTTGATCTTTTGGCAAGAATTAATTTGGGCAAAGGTAAAAATGGACATGGATTAGAAGCTGCAGGACTTTATCATGATGGTAAAATAGAAGAATTAAAGAAATATTGCCTTAATGATGTAAAAATAACAAAAGAACTTTATGATTTGGCTAAAACGCGCGGTTATCTTTTGATTCCACAAAAAAAGAGCGATGAGATGCTTAAGGTAAAATTTAATTTGTTAAATACCGTTTAATTAAAAGTGCCTAAATTAATTTAAGTATATGATTGCGCTTGTAAATTTTAAAAATCAAGGACTATGATTATGGTTTTAGCGGGAAAGGATATGAGATATATTATGTGTCTTTGAACTTTCCCCACTTGAACAATTCCTCTCTCGCCCTCGCTACCAGCCTCGTTCGCTTAACACCATTTTTTCCAGCCCTAAAGGGACGCTACGCTCCTGGAAAAAATGGCTGCGAACTTCGGGATAATGCTCAGGACGCGTTCGGAATATTCAGGCGTGGAAAGTGTAAACAACGCTACGATTTCTTACATATTATTATAGCTTATAAGTTTGGTTCGTTTCTGTCGTTGTTCGACCCATATTGCCTTCGTTTTATTGCAGCAATGCGTAAACGTTATAAGCAATGCTAGAAAAAAATTATTACTAAACGAAGTTGGTTTAAAAGAGGCTTAAGGATACAATGTAAATAATATTAATAATTTTTATAAATAAAATTATGAAAAGAATTTATTTAGATTATGCAGCTGCGACGCCGATAGATTTGGAAGTGAAGCAAGCAATGATGCCTTATTTTAATGTGGAATTTGGCAATCCTGGCTCTTTACATTCATTTGGTCAAAAAGCGATGGCAGCGGTGGATGAATCTCGGGAGAAAATAGCTAAAATCATTGGCGCTAATTTTAGGGAAATAATTTTTACAAGTTCGGCAACAGAAGCGAATAATTTGGCATTGCGCGGCGTAATAAAAGAATTTAGAATTCAGAATTTAGAATATAAGAAATATTTTAAGCCAAGAATTATTATATCGTCAATAGAGCATGGGTCAGTTATTGAAACTGCTCGTGACCTAGAGAAAGAAGGAGTAGAAGTAATTTACTTGCCTGTTTCACGCAATGGTCTTGTTGATTTAAAAAAATTAAAATCTGCTTTAAATGAGCAAACTGTTTTGGTTTCTGTGATATATGTTAGTAATGTAATTGGTGTTGTGCAGCCAATTACAAAAATTTCTGAAATTATCCGAGAATTTAAACAAAAAAATAATTTTAAGTTTTATCCATTATTGCATACAGATGCCGCTCAGGCATTCCAATATCTTGATTGTGATGTTAATAAATTAGGAGTTGATTTAATGACTTTTTCTGGGCAAAAAATTTACGGACCAAAAGGCATTGGAATGCTTTATGCAAAATCCCTAAATTCTAAATCTTATATTTTAAATTCTATTATTACGGGTGGAAATCAAGAATTTCATTTTCGTTCTGGCACAGAAAATGTTCCAGCGATTGTTGGGTTTGCTAAAGCGATTGAATTAACGGCGAAAAATCGCGAGAAAGAAAGAGAAAAAATTTTAAATCTTAGTTTATATTTTTTAGGTGAATTAAAAAAGATTTGCCCAAAAGTAGGTGTAAATGGAAAAGCGCCGCAAAAAATTCCAAGTATTTTAAATATTTATTTTCCAGGCCATAATGCTTTGGATTTATTAATAAAACTTGATATGCGCGGAATCGCAGTTTCAATTGGTTCAGCTTGCTCCGCGCGTTTAGCTAAATCACCGCATGTACTTCAAGCGATTGGTTTGTCTGAAAAAAAAATTAAAAATAGCTTGCGTTTTGCTTTTGGAAGACCAACCAATAAAAAAGAAATTGACGAAACTTTAAAAAAGGTTAAAATGATTTTAAAATAGTCATGAAAAAAATTAAAATTATAATTTTTATTATTGGAGTTGTTTTGGTAAGCGGCATTATTGGTTCGTTAATTTCTTTAAGCTATTCCAAGGATGCGATTGGAGACAATATTGGGATTTACTCAGTATCTACTCCAACATTTCCGGTTGATGAAACTGGCTTAGTTAGAGATTTTTTTTCTAAATGGACGGATTTAATTAAAGATTTTTTTAATCAATTTTTAAGATTAATTCAATCTGAGTCTAGTTTAACGGAAATATATACGCCTACAATGAATTCTACAAATTTATCGCCAGCATCGCCAGTATCGCCAGCGTCGCCAATGCTGTCAACGCCACCAGCGCCGATAACTCCGTGTGTTTTAATAAATAGCCACGAACAAGCAATTATTAAAACAGTTGAAAATGTTGCTCCGTCTGTTGTTTCAATTATTGTTTCAAAGGACACGCCGGTAATTGAAAAATTTCCGCATAATCCTTCTTTTAATTTACCATTTGAATTTCAAGAATTTTTTGATCAGCATTTTGAAATTTATCAGTATCGTGAAATAGGTGTTGAGCGTCGAAAAATTGGCGGTGGCAGTGGATTTATTATTTCAAAAGACGGATTAATTGTTACTAATAAGCATGTGGTTAACGATCCTGACGCGTTTTATACGGTTTTTACAAGTGATGGTAAAAAATATGAAGCTGAAGTTATTGCTATTGATCCGATTTTAGATTTGGCAATAATAAAAATAGAATCAAATAATCTTCCAGTTGTTAAGTTGGGCGACTCAGATTTAATAAAATTAGGTCAAACAGCTATTGTTATTGGCAATGCCTTGGGTGAATTTCAAAATACTGTTTCAGTTGGTGTGATTTCTGGATTGTCTAGAACAATTATTGCTTCTGGAAGGGGAATTATTCAAAGAATTGAAAATGTTATTCAGACAGACGCAGCGATTAACCAGGGTAATTCAGGTGGTCCTCTTTTAAATCTTAGGGGCGAGGTTATTGGAATTAACGTAGCAATGGTTTATGGCGCCCAGAATATCGGATTTGCTATCCCGATTAATCAGGCAAAGAAATCCATTGATTCAGTAAAACAGACTGGTCGAATTATTATTCCTTATTTAGGGGTGCGTTATTTAAATATTAGTCCCGAATTGGTTAAAAAAGAAAATTTACTGATTGAAAATGGCGCTTTAATTCGTGGAAGTGAAAACAGACCTGCAATATTGCCAAATTCACCAGCTAGTAGAGCTGGACTCCAGGCTGAAGATATTATTATTGAAATTAATAAAGAAAAAATTACCCAAAAGCGTTCATTGGGTTCATTAATAAGGAAATATAGCGCTGGCGAAACAATTGTTATTAAAATTCTCCGTAACAATAAAATTTTAGAATTAAAAGCTACGCTTGAAGAAAGAAATTTTTGAAATTAATAAATTTTAATGCTTAATCTCTGGTATTCAAATTAAATGTTTACCTTTAAAACTCCAATTGAAGAAGTAAGCGGCGTTGGATTAAAATTTCTTCCAAAATTAAAAAAATTGGGAATTAAGACAGTCAAGGACTTGCTTTTGCATTTTCCATTTCGGTACGAAGATTTTTCTAAGATTTCTAAAATTGCTGACGTGAAAATTAATGAACAAGTAGTTGTTCAAGCCATTGTTAAGGAGATTAAAATGCATAGAACTTGGAAGAAGAGGATTATTGTTGTAGATGCCTTGATAGGGGACAATACGTCTAATATTGGCGTAGTCTGGTTTAACCAGTCGTTTATTTTAAGAGTGCTTAAAAAAGGAGTATTAGCGAATTTTGCCGGTAAAGTAGTTTCTTCTAAAAATAAAATTTATCTTTCTAATCCTGTGTATGAGCTCATTCATATGCAGACCAATACGGACTATACGCGGATTAATGCAGAAGACAATTCGCATAAGTCTGCGTTAAATTCGTATGACTCTGAGTCTTTGAAGCATACAGGGCGTATTGCGCCAATTTATCCGGAAACTAGGGGATTAACCTCAAAAGCTATTAGGTTTTTAATTAAGCCGGTTTTAGATAATTTAGAAAAATTACCTGAATTTCTTCCAAAAGAAATTTTAGAAGAAAATAAATTTTTAGAAATTAATCAAGCAATTCGTTATATTCATTTTCCTGAAAATTTTCATCAAGTTCAAATAGCTAAAAAAAGATTTGCTTTTGAAGATTTATTTTTACTTCAACTTAATAACTTAAAACAACGCTTTCAATTATCGCAAGAAAAATCTTTTTCTTTTAAAGTTAATTTTGATTATTTAAAAAAACTTATTAGCAGTCTTCCATTTGAATTAACCAAAGCGCAGAAAAAAACGCTTTGGGAAATTCTGCAGGATATTCAAAAGTCATGCCCAATGAATCGTCTTTTGCAAGGTGATGTTGGTTCTGGCAAAACCATTGTGGCTGCTTTAGCCGCTATTTTAATAGCTATACAATCAAATAGGCAAAGTGTTTTTATGGCGCCGACTGAAGTATTAGCGCGTCAGCATTATAAAACTTTTTTGAATTTTTTTCCGTATTTTAGAAAAGGAATTGGATTAATTACTTCTGGAGAGGCAAGAATTTCTTATGAAGATAAATTGGAAATTAAAACGAATAAAAATGAGTTAATTAAAAAAATTGCCAATAAAGAAATAAAAATTATTATTGGAACTCATGCTTTAATTCAAAAAAATATTATTTTTGGCGATTTAGCTCTTATTGTTGTTGACGAACAGCACCGATTTGGCATTTCTCAGCGAGCCTCATTAGTTGCGAAGACAAAAAAGAATGAAGCACCAGGCATATTGCCACACTTTTTATCAATGAGCGCTACGCCAATTCCGCGCACATTATCATTGACAATTTTTGGTGATTTAGATTTATCAATTATTGACGAGCTTCCAAAGGGAAGAAAAGAAATTATCACTAAAATTGTGGCATCTGCTAATCGTGATAAAGTATATCAGTTTATCCATGATCAGATTAAAAAAGGTCGGCAGGCGTTTGTAATTTGTCCTCGTATTGAACCAGCGATTAACGATCAGCAACAAGCGGTAGATAATTTTTTTAATATTTGGGGCGATGTCAAAGCTGTAAAAGAAGAATATGAAAAACTTTCTAAAAAAATTTTTCCAGATCTCAATGTGGCTATACTGCATGGTAAAATTAAAACAAAAGAAAAAATTGAAACAATGAAGCAATTTAATAACGGAGTAATTGATATTTTGGTTTCTACTTCGGTAGTTGAAGTTGGCGTTGACGTACCAAATGCATCAATAATGCTTATTGAAGGAAGCGAAAAATTTGGCTTAGCTCAGCTTTATCAGTTTCGCGGTCGTGTAGGTAGAGGGCATCATCAGTCGTTTTGTTTTCTTTTTACTGATTCATTTTCAAGAATAACTTATCAACGTTTACATTCTTTAATTAATGCAAAAAATGGTTTTGAATTAGCTGAAAAAGATTTAGCTATTAGAGGTCCAGGTCAAATTTTAGGAGCCGACCAGACTGGCGTGCCGGATTTAGCAATGAAAGCTATTCAAAATCCTGAATTAATAAAATCAGCTCGCGAAACAGCGGAAAAAATAATAAACAATGACCCAGGGTTAAAAAATTACTCTATTTTGAAAAATCGACTTAAAGAATTTAACAAGGAAGTTCATCTTGAGTAAATAACAATAATTATGATGGATGACTGTTAATAATAAACGATGATTAAAGATTGAATATTATTCTAATCATTCAATGTTTGAATCTATTTTAATATTTTCTAAATTTTCTTTATTTTCATTTTCCATTTTTTTTAATTCTGGTAAAATTTCTCTTATTTCGTCGGCGTTTCTAAATCCATAGTAAACTTTATTATTCATTACAAGCGCTGGTAGATTGTTGGTAATTCTATTTATGGAAATTAGAGTTTGAAGAGCTGATAAGTCTAAATTAAAATCAAAGGCATAAACTCTTAATTGAGGATATTTTTCACGAAGGTAAGTTAAAACATAACCTGTTTTTCGGCACTCAGGGCATTCTCCTTTTTTATTGGAGTAAAAATATAAAATAAATATAGGTTCGGTTTTGCATTTGGCGCTTATTTTTTTCATTAAAAGATAGTCTTTTATCTGCAGCAATGAGTAATATTTCTTGGTTTTTATGACTCGGGGATTATTAAATCCGAATTGCTCTTCCATATAAGAAACTTTTCTTGCTAAAATATTAAGTTCTTTTGATAAAATATAATGATCTATGTCTTGGCAGGGTAATTTTTTAAGAATCGCATATTTAACTTTTGAGGAGAGAATATTAATATATATTTTATTTTCAAGCGCTTTAATTTCTTCAATCTTTTTTTCATTAAGATGGTTGCTTAAAAAAATTGCCGCAAAAAATATTGCGGATGTTATTGTAAAAACAATTAAGTATTTTTTAAAATTAGTTGAACGCATTTTATTGCCAGATTGGTTTTTTATTGAAAATAATATTATAAACGGATTTTGCCATCCAGAATGGAGCGATTAGTCCATAAAGGAAAAAATATAAAAATAAATCTAAAGAGAAATTAAGTTTTCCTTCAACCATTCTTTTGCCAATTAATATGAAAATAAAAGTTAAAATAAATAGAGTGTAGGCTAAAAGCGCCACTGTTCCGGTATTGATAAAAAACCAATCAAAATTAAAGCTAGGCAAACTAAAATTAAAGCCGATGACGCTTATTTGTATGAATTTATCAATCATATAAGAGGCAATATTTATAATTAATTTTGTTATAAAATATAGCGCAAAAAATATAGATAATACAGAAATTGGCAATATAAAGATTCCTAAATTGCCATATTTTTTTTTAAAAAAAAGATTACGATAATCTATGGCATTTTTTAAAAAGCCTTGAATCCATCTTGTTCTTTGTTTGTATAGCTTAACTAATGTTTTGGGGACGACTGTGTAAATATATGCTTGATGAGCATTTTCAATCTTATAATTTTTACTTTGCATTCTTAAAGCGATTTCTAAGTCTTCAACATTATGACCATGGCGATATGGGCCGATATTATCAAAAACTTTTTTGCGCAATATTGAAAATGGACCAGGCGTGATATATAGAGATCCCAATAGGGCAAGCATTTTTCTTAGAAAAATACCTAATTTATATTCCATATTTTGAATAAGTTCTATTACATTGCTTGGGTTATAAACTTTGATAGCTGGAGTTACTGCCATTGTTTTTTGGTTGTTAAAATATCTAACTATTTTTTTAAGAGTATCTGTTTCTACAAAAGAGTCGGCGTCCAAGCAACCAACTAATTCGGTTTTTACGTGCTGAAGGCCAAGATTTAATGCGGTATATTTACCGCCGTTTTCTTTGTGAAAAATTTTTATTCTATCATTATTTTTAAATTGTTGAATTATCTTAAAGGTGTTATCAGTGCTACCATCGTCAATAATAAATATCTTTAACTTATTTTTAGGATAATCTAAATTTAATAGAGATTGAATTGTCTTTGAAATAGTAAGTTCTTCGTTCCAGCAAGGCACTATGATAGTCGTTGAAGGATATTTTTTAATCTTTTCTTGTTTTTCTTCATTTTTTATTAAGGATTTTTTTTCAAAAAAAGTAATCACCAGGAAAATCTGAAAATAAATGGCAGCAAAAAACAAAAAATATAATATTATATTAGATATTTCAAGCATATTTTTTGTATTATACTTAAATTTATATTAAGTTGCAAATTTTTATTGAAAAAAGAGAGGGATTGTGATATTCTTTTTATAAATTTGGCCCTATCGTCTAGTGGTTAGGACACCAGGTTTTCATCCTGGTAACCGGGGTTCGATTCCCCGTAGGGCCGCAAAAAATGACCCCTCAAATCATATACAAGGATAAAAATTTTTTAGCGGTTAGTAAGCCTGCGGGAATGCTTACACATCAAGCATCAGATGCCCTTGAAGAAAAGCAAGCTTTTTATGGGGTAAGCAAGCGCCATATATCAGAAGAGAAAACTTTAGTTGATTGGTTATTAAAACAGTGTCCGGAAATAAAAAGAGTAGGTGACAATTTGAATATCAGGCCCGGGATTGTTCATCGATTAGACAAAGATACTTCTGGTGTGATTTTAATACCTCGTAATCAGAATTATTTTGATTATTTAAAAAAACTTTTTCAGGAGCATAAAATTAAAAAAACTTATTTGGCGTTGGTTTGGGGAAATCTTAAGCCAAAAATCGGAATAATTAAAAAACCAATTAGTTTGAAAATTGGCACCATAAAGAGAACCGTTTGGAGCGGCAAATTGACAAAAGATGCAATTACTGAATATAAGGTTTTAAAAAGCGGAGTTTTTTCATTAGTTGAAATAATGCCAAAGACAGGTCGAACTCATCAAATTCGTGTTCATTTGGCTTCAATTGGTTATCCGATTGTAGGCGATTCGCTTTATGGAACAAAAAAAAATCCATTTAATTTAACTCGCCAATTTCTTCATGCTCAATCATTAGAATTTAATACTTCTGATGGTTGTCGAATAAAAATTGAAGCTGAATTGCCAAAAGATCTCCAGCAGATAATTTTTACTATTTGATAATTTATGGAATAGAGGTTGCATATTAATAAATAATACTGTATCATTATTTTAAATGAAGAGGTAATTAATTTTATAATCTTATTTTTTAGATGAAATTAAGTATGATTAAAGAAGAAATCTTAAATCAAATTAAATCTGGGGCGATGATTCGAGTTAGCGAAAGAATAAAAGAAGGGGAAAAAGAAAGAATAAGCAGGTTTAAAGGGGTTGTAATTTGTCGAAAACATGGCATAGAAGTTGGTGCTACTTTTACGGTTAGATCAACTGTGGCTGATATTGGCGTTGAGAAAACTTATCCTATTAATTCACCTGTTATTAAAAAAGTGGAGATTATTAGTTCGCCTAAAAAAATTCATCGGTCAAAACTTTATTTTGTAAGAAAATTATCCAAGAAAAAGTCGCGTAAGAAAATTGGTGTGGCAGCGTAATTTGCCCAGGTGGTGGAATTGGTATACACACATGGTTGAGGGCCATGGCTTTTTAAGCGTGCGGGTTCGAGTCCCGCCCTGGGCACCAGAATAGAACTTGTCGGCATTTTGCCGACAAGTTCCGTATTGGTGCGTTTATTATATCAAGCTCGCACCTGCCTTTGTCAAAAAAAATCCCTAGAATTGCCAGCACTTTTTAAGTCGGTAGCCCTGCGGGCTTCTGTTTTATCGCCGAGCTAACGCCCGGCGAGGACTGACCGCGTTGCGCGCCTTCGCGCTCGCTCAGAGCAGAAAAAATATGAAAAAGAAAAACTAATTATTAAGAAAAAAGACAAGAGAGCAATTAAAAAGGAAGGTACTGTTTTTGTATTGGGCGAATTTTCACAAAAGTTAATTTTATAAAAATTGTAATTTATAAATTTTCCTTGAATGTAGCGGATAGGAGATTGCATTTTTTTGTGGATATGCTATACTAATTTTAATGACGCAAA
>CAYNMK010000021.1:0-11513 GCA_964398445.1 uncultured Candidatus Saccharibacteria bacterium
CTGCTGAGATATTTTATCAGGAGACGGGCGTTGCACTATTTCCTTGAATGTAGCTAGCATTATTAGTTTATAATATTTTAAAATAAAATTTTTAAAAAAATAAAATTATTAAATAGCTTGATTTTGTTTCTGTAGATTTTTTGTTTTATTTTAATTAACCGCTAATTGTTTTAAATATTAGTAAACTTGCGAGCGCAAAACAATATGGCGCAAACCATATCCATTTGTTTTCTACCCATTTGCGCATATAATATATGCCTGCAAGTGATGTTATAAATGACACAATAAAAGCGAGCCAAAGTGAAGCGTTTGCAAAAGATAGACTATTAATGCCAATATCTAAAACTGCAAAAAGAAGCGCTCCAAAAAGAAGCGGAATAGCTGCGAGAAATGAAAAATCAACTGCTTTTTTTGCGTGTAACTCCTAAAAGAAGCAAGAGCGCGATAGTTATACCTGATCGTGAGATACCAGGGAAGGCTGCTAAGCTTTGTACAAGCCCAAAAAATACAATAAGCGCCCATGATATTTCTTGTGATTTTTTAGGCAAGTATTCTGAAGCAACTATAAAGACTCCAGTAATGCCAAGCGTTAGTGCGACTATTTGTATGCTAAAACCATAGAGTATGCTAGATCGTTCCAGTAAAAGAATAATTGGCGCAGATATGAGTGTTGCGAGAACAATTTTAATGGCAAAAACGGCATTTTGACGATTGTGATTGTAGGTAGAAAAGTATTTCTCTTTTGATTCTATTTTATTGTGTTTTTCTTGGGTAAATATAGCAAGATAATACGCGCGCAAAAACGCGAATAATCCTATAAGCATTTCCCAAATACGTTTATGGTAAAAAATTAACACTGCCAAAAAAGAGCCGCCGTGAAGCCATGCTGCCAGCTCAATAGAGGGAGTTAAGGAAAAATAAGTTTCAATAAGAAAAATATGGCCAGAAGAAGAAATTGGCAACCACTCTGTAAATCCCTGAATTGCGCCAAGTATTGTTGCTTCTACAAGATTCATATATTATGTTTTCTGTTCTATTTTAACCTTTGCGGCTAAATAATGCCTTCTTGCATATCATACACTTCCGCAAAGCCAATCTCTTTCATTATTTCAAATGTCTGTCCGCTGCGATTGCCGCTTAGGCAATATACTAAATAAGTTTTATTTTTATCTAATTTATCTAGTTTTTTCTTAAAAGATTTTGAGTAAAAATCAATATTATCGCTATTTTCTAAACGTTTATCCGCGTATTCTTCTTTGGTTCTAACATCTAAAATAATAAAATCTTGATTGTTTTTGTTAGCTTGAATTATAGCGTAAGCCTCAACAGAAGAAATATGTTTAAATATTTTTTTAGTAGGATTATAATTCATATTAATAGTTTCTTAAATTAAATTTTTAATTTTTTATAATTTCTAGGGCTTTGTATTTTCTCTCTGTTTAAAAAGATACAAGAGTGGCCTTTACTATTAAATGAATGCCACTCTGGCGATTGTTATATTATTTTTTTTGTATAGTTTTTTTATTTTACCAAATTATTTTCAAAAATGTCGCACTTGTTAATCTTTTCGCAAAGATTTATTAATACGTATTTCTATGCATATATTCTAAGGATTGCAAAAATCACAATATTGAGGATTCGCAAGCGCGTTATTTTTTTGCGCAGATTTTTTTTCTGAAAATTTGCACTTAGCGCATGTGAATATTTCATCTTTGGGCAGATTTGTTGGCAAAGAGCAAGCGCTACACAGAAGACTACCTTCAAAAGATGTGATTATATATCCTGGAGTTTTACAGCGTGGGCAAATAGACTTGATATTTTTTATAAGATCTTTTGTTGCTTTTTGTATTTCTTTCATTCGTAATGGATTTTTATGCGCGCGCATATCGGTTTCAATAAAAACTCTTTTTGTAAAAGGATTTGATAATATTTTTGTTATTCGCTTTGCAAAGTCTTCAAGCGAAGATATATCTTTATATATCCAATGTTTTTCATTTTTAGTTTTTCTTATAATAAGGCCATTTTTAGGAAAATCCCAATCTTTTGCGATCTTTAGAGCTTCGTCAAGCGTTGAAACATATTCGCCGTTTATGTTTGTTGCAGAAGAGCGATAATGACCTTTAATTTCTAAGTTATTTTTTTTGTCAATTAATAAAACTAATTCTAAACTTGACTGAATAAACGGGATTGACGGATGTTGACTAAAACTTCCTTCGCTTGCTATTCCTAAGTCTAATCCTGTAATATACATCGCCTCTTCGGCTTTTTTGCGAGCTGCTTCTAGTTGATCTCCCGCGCGTTTTATTTCTCTGGTAAATGTGCCAAAATTGTCAGTATTAAAATTTTTGGGAATGATAATTTTTAATTTTAATTCTTTTTTTAAAATTGGCGCAATAACCTTTTCTTTTTTGTGCATTGTGGCAAGAACTATTTTTCTTCCATTAAATATCTGCATATGCTTATTTTAAATCAAAAGCGTGTATTATGCGATAAGGTAGTTGGTTTTTATTTAGGATTATGGCTTTTTTATTTTTTCTAAAAATGAAAAAGCCCCTGGGTCCGTTGTAGGACAGGGGCTTTTTGGTTGGGTTAATAACCAATCTTGGTGGAGACAAGCATCCGCCACTGTTTCTTGGTCAGTACAATTTTTCCATTATAGTCATCGGTGATCACAACCTTATTAAGGTTGTGATCTATTCGTACCGTTGGGCAGCAGCACTTGTTAGTGCATAACTCTCTGGTTTCAGCTTTACGCCCATCGTGAGAGCGTTTTATTTCTTCAGTCATTTTAATTCCTCCTTTTCTTATATTGAAATGTTAAAGAGCAAAAATTGCCCTTTTGCTATTAAAAATATTTTTTTTAATCTTGTCAAAAAATTTAACAAATTATAGTACGAAAGTCAATATTGTGAACGGCTCATATACTGCTATCCGTTCAAGATATTAAAAAAATTTGTAAAATCTTGTTTGGTGGGTGTGGGAGGGATCGAACCTCCGACCCCAGTCTTATCAGGACTGTGCTCTACCACTGAGCTACACACCCAAGTAATGTTGTAAAAATTTTTAATTATTTAAAGTTTGTTAATAGTCGTTATTAATGGTTAATGGTTGGTTATTTAATTATTATTCCTAATTCCCTTAATCCTTCTATATTAAATCTAGTAATTTCGTCTATTTTAATATCGGCTACACCTAATGTGGCATTAAGATTATAGACAAGAAAATTAATAGAATAAATAAAAAAAATAACAACACCTAACAATATTAAGATGCCACTTATTATAAATGTTAATTCTTTTTTAGTATGAAAATTTATTTTCATAGTTGTTATTGTTTCTTTTAATAATAAAACACCACTCCATTTAATGTCCCTTTAAAATTATCGCCTCTTTTAGTTAAATCAACGTTATTTAGTTTAATAATATATTGACTATTTTCAAGACCATTAAAGAATTTTACTAAATTTTCAAGGGCTCCGTTAATTATTATGGTAATATTTACCTTGCCTAATTCATCGTCAGCCTTAGAAATTTCTTTGCCAAGAGAAACTCTTATGCCAACTTGACTTTGCTCGGCAATATTGTTTAAATTGTAAGAAAAATTTAGTAAATCGTATTTAGTAATTAACATATAGTCTAGCTCATTTAAATTCTTTTTGACTAGCTTGGATTCATGGCGCAACAAAGATATTGATTTAGTTATTTGGCTGCGGAGCGCCGCTTCTTTTTTAGTTTCTTGAATTTGTTCTGCTTTATTTCTGATTTCAGAGCTTAATAAAAATAAAATTATTCCTAAAATTATAAATATTCCAAAACTAATGCCAATATTAAATAATAGTTTTTTCTTAAAGGTCATAAATTTAAAATGTAAATATTAAAATAGAAAATGATAAATTAAAAGTGTTAAAATGGAATATTGAAGTTTAATAATTTTACATTGTTATTTTAATTTTTATATTCTATGTAGTTTATTTAATTATATTATATAATAATCATTATGAAATTTAAAGAGATTAAATTATTTTCTCAAAATAGTCCAGAATTCCCTTCTCTTTTAAGAGAAATACCTTCAACGCCAACAAAGCTTTATGTTTTAGGAAATTTACCAGATGATTCTCCAGATAACAAATTAAAGATTGCCATTGTCGGAACCAGAAAAGCCACCGCCAGCGGCTGTTTAATCGCTGAGCAATTAGCCAAGTCGCTTTCTCAAGTCGGGGCAATAATCGTAAGCGGTTTGGCCATTGGCATTGACGCTGCGGCTCACAAAGGCGCGGTGGAAGCCGGCAGCAAAACTATCGCTGTTTTGGGTAACGGGCTTAATGAGATTTATCCGCGCCAGAACGAGAATTTGGCTAAAAAGATTTTAGAATTTAACGGAGCGATTATTTCCGAATACCCGCCGAAAACACCGAGTTTGCCGCATCAGTTTTTAGAGCGCAATCGGATTATAAGCGGTTTAACCGTTGCCGTAATTGTCGTTGAAGCGCCGGAACGGTCAGGCGCTTTGGTAACTGCCCGTTTGGCAGCCGAACAAGGGAGGGAGGTTTTTGTGATTCCAGGGCCGATTAACCATCAAAATTATCGCGGCTCCCATAAATTAATTAGAGACGGCGCTAGGCTGGTTAGTTCGGTAGATGATATATTGGAAGATCTCAACTTGGAATACCTAAGCCCTAGATCCAAAATCTTAAATTCTAAACAAATCCAAAATCAAAAATCTAAACTAGATAAAAATCAGCTTATTGTTTATCAGATTATTCAGGAGGCTGGGCAACCATTAGATATTGATGAAATTATTAATCTAACCAAACTTGAGCCGCAAACAGTTAATCAATCCCTTGCTATTTTAATTGTTCAGGGAATAATTAAGGAAACAGAGAGAGGGTATACAATATAAAATCCTAAATCCTAAATCCTAAACAAATCCAAAATTCAAAATCCAAAAACTTAAAATATAATTGAATAAAGTTTTGAGTTTTGATATTTGAGTTTTGAGTTTATTTAGAGTTTAGAGTTTGGGATTTAGAGTTTTTTATAATGAATCTTATTATCGTAGAAAGTCCAACTAAATCAAAGACCATTAAAAAATTTCTTGGCAAAGAGTATGAAGTTTTCGCGACAATAGGCCATATCCGAGATTTGCCAAAAAGCAACAAAAAAGCAATTGATATTCCCAATGGCTTTGTTCCTTATTACGAAATATCAAAAGGAAAAGAAAAAACGGTCGCGGAAATAAAAAAGTTGTCTCAAAAAGCCAATAAGGTAATACTCGCGACTGACCCTGACCGCGAAGGAGAAGCGATTGCCTGGCATATAAAAGAAGCATGTAATCTCAAAAATCCGAAACGCGTTGTTTTTCATGAAATAACGGAAAGCGCCATAAAAGGCGCGCTAAAACATCCCAGAGGCATTGATGAAAATCTGCGCAAGGCTCAGGAATCCAGGCGCATTCTTGACCGTCTTGTTGGCTATGACTTAAGCGGACTTATTTGGAAAAAAGTCCGTTACGGGTTGTCAGCGGGGCGCGTGCAATCTCCGGCACTTCGCATAATAATGGAGCGCGAACGGGAAATAAGAAATTTTACGCCGGAAAATTACTGGGTAATTTCAGGAGAATGGGAAACTGAAAAAAAAGACAAGATTATTTTAACTTGCGATGTTCAACTAAAAGACGAAAAAGAAGTACAGAGAATTATTAAAGCTGGGAAGGATAATTTGTGGAAAATAATTAATATAAAACAAAGAGAAGCAAAAAGATCGCCTTACGCTCCTTTTATCACTTCCACTCTCCAGCAAACTGCGAGTTCACGGCTTGGATTTTCTCCTTCAAAAACAATGTTTGTAGCTCAAAAATTGTATGAGCAGGGGCTTATCACTTATACGAGAACTGACAGCGTAAACATCGGCAAACAGGCACTGCTTATGATTCACGAAAAAATAGAAAAAGTTTATGGCAAAGAATATTTACAGCCGAGAGCTTATAAAACAAAAAGCAAAAGCGCCCAAGAAGCGCATGAAGCGATACGGCCAACTAATGCTGATAAAAAAATAGCTGGCGCGACTGATGAGCAGAAAAAACTTTACGAATTAATTTGGGCGCGCTCTGTTGCTTCTCAGATGGCTGACGCTAAAATATTGAAAACAAAAGTGTCGGCTAATATTGACCAGCAATCAATGACTGACGACCAACGGCAAATAATTCCTAATTTTTCAACAATAGGCAGTGTAATGGTTTTTCCGGGGTGGCTTTCAGCCGATGTTATGGCGCAAGGAAATGAAATTAAAATCCCCCAATCATCAGAAGGAGAAACGATAAAATTGAATAGCATTGAAAGTAAAGGTAAGCAAACTGAATCGTTGGCAAGATACACCGAAGCCAGCCTGGTGAAAGAGTTGGAAAAACGCGAAATCGGAAGGCCCAGTACCTATGCTTCAATAATAAAAACTATTATTGACCGTGGTTATGTTGAAAAAGACGGAAGAACTCTTTATCCGACAGATACTGGCGAAGTGGTAAGTGAATTTCTTGAAAACAATTTCAGTAAATACATCAGCGATTCTTTTACAGCGGAAATGGAAAATGAGCTTGATGAAATTGCCGAAGGCAAAAGAAAATATCAAGAGATGCTGAAAGATTTTTATATTCCATTTGCTAAGTCAGTAAAATTAAAAGAAAAAATAGAAAAAATAACGAATCTCGGGAAAGCCGAAGAAGAATTCAAGTGCCCGAAATGCAACGGGCTAATGATTATTAAATTATCAAAAACTGGAAAATTTTTAAGTTGTAAAGAATTTCCAAAATGCGTTGGCTCTAGAAAAATGGACGGCCTTGAAATAGAAGGGCCAAAAGAAACCGGCGAATTATGCCCGAAATGCGTTGATGGAAAATTAATGGAACGAGAAGGGAAATTCGGGAAATTCATTGCTTGCGGAAATTATCCAAAATGTAGATTTATTAAAAATAACGCTGAACAGGAGGCAAAAGCAAAAACAGGAGTTGCTTGCCCAAAGTGCGAACAAGGCTTGCTCTCCGAAGCAGGAGCGAAGGCAGGAGATTTAGCGAAGGTGGGAGAAATTATTGAACGGCGCGGGAAATTTGGCTTGTTTTATTCTTGTTCTGGTTATCCTAAGTGCGATTTTGCGATAAAAGCAAAACCAACAGGTAAAATTTGTGACCTTTGCAGCTCGTTAATAATGCAAGGAACCAAGACTATACCAGAACGTTGCAGTAATGCTAAATGTCAAAATAATCGACCAGATAAAATTAAATCACATAATTAAAAATTATTAAAAATAAAAAGAGGTTGCGCGTCTCGCGCAACCCGGTTTATTTTAACTTGCCTTGGTGTCATACTGCAGTATCCAAGTTATTGCCCACAAGACTTCCTCGGCAAATTCTTTTTCTTCTTCAATGCCGATAGTTTCTCTTACTTCTTTTTCTATTCTTGAGAGATTTCCGTTGTGCTTTTTGGCAAGTTTTTTTGCGGTTGCTTCAGCGGCCGCTGCAAAACTTTGCAATTCAACTGCGTCTAATTCTTTTTCCATTTTCTCCTCCTTTTTAGAAAATTTGGTCGGGACGGCTGATCGCTAATCAGCTTTCTTTTTTGTGTAAAAAATGAGGGCTTCCTCCCAGTCCCGTCACTTGTAATCATTCTAATAAGAGAATAAGCTAAAAATATGGAAAATGTCAAGCGCTTATTAGATGAAATTCAAAAATCAAAAAACATTAATAATGGCGACATTAATCTTATTTGCTGCGCTTTTAATTTTGCCCAAAAAGCCCATCGGGGACAAAAGAGAAAATCTGGCGAACCGTATTTTATTCATTCTTTTAATACTGCTTTAAAGGTGTCTCAGTGGCGATTGGATATTCCAAGCATTGCTGCGGCCTTACTTCATGATGTTGCTGAAAACACTAAGTATACAATTGAAGATATAGAAAAAGAATTTGGCGAAGAAATCAGTTTTTTGGTTGACGGTGTTACTAACTTAGGGCGACTTAAATATCGCGGCGTTGAAAAACGAGCGGAAAATCTTCGTAAAATGATTTTAGCGATAAGCCAAGACGTAAGGGTAATTATCATTAAATTAGCTGACCGTTTGCATAATATGCGAACTTTGGCCGCTGTTCCATTAAATAAACAAAAACGGATTGCCATGGAAACTACGGAAATTTACGCTCCGCTAGCTTATCGTTTGGGCATGCAGGCAGTTGCTGGGGAACTTGAGGATTTAGCCTTTTTTTATATTTATCCGCAAGAATACAAGTGGCTGACCCAAAATATTAAAGAGAAATATGAAGAGCGCCAACAATATATTGAAAAAGTAAAACCGATTATTAAAAAACTTATTAAAGATAATAACATTGGATTGATTAAAATTGATTCCAGGGTAAAGCGTTGGAGCAGTTTATACAAGAAGCTTCTCCGATATAATATGGATTTGAATCAAATTTACGACACCGTCGCCTTAAGGATTATTGTTAAAACCGTAGAGGATTGCTACACGGTTTTAGGCATTATTCATCATCTTTGGCCGCCTTTGCCAGGACGAATTAAAGATTATATTGCTTTGCCTAAGCCGAATGGTTATCGCAGCTTACACACGGTTGTTTTTTGTCTTGATGACAAGCCCATAGAATTTCAAGTCAAAACTTTGGAAATGCACGAAGAAGCGGAAAATGGCATCGCCGCCCACTGGGCTTATCAGCAGGCCAAGACGGATAAAAAATATCTTAAAGACAAGAAAGTTATTTTTGCCGAAAAGAAAGAGTTAGCATGGGTTCAGCAATTAAGGGGCTGGCAAAAAGAACGCCCCGATTCTGAAGAATTTATTAATTCGTTAAAAATTGATTTTTTAAAAGATAGAATTTTTGTCATAACACCGCGCGGCGAAGTAGTTGATCTTCCTTTTGGAGCTACGCCAGTTGATCTTGCCTATCAAATTCATTCGGAAATAGGTGATCAATGCATTGGCGCAAAAGTAAATAGTAAAATAACTTCACTTAATTATAAACTTTTTTCTGGCGACGTGGTGGAAATCTTAATCCAAAAAAATAAAAAACCTTCAGAATCGTGGCTGAACTTCGTTAAAACTTCTGTTGCTAAAAAAAGAATTCACTTAGCGATAAGAGGCAAACAATCAAGTTTAATAAGAAAAATGCCTAATCAAACTGAGTTTAAGATTATATCTGAAAATAGAGTTGGCTTACTTAAAGATATTTCTGTGATTTTTTCTCGGAATCGTATTAATATCACTAAAACTATTGCTAATTTTGAAGAAAAAAAATATGGTCAATTTTCGCTTATTAAAATTCGCTGTGAGATAAATAATCAAGAAAAAATTAATAAATTAATTCTTAAGTTGAAAGGAATAAAAGGAGTTAAGGAGATAAGCTACAAAATGGTTTAAATTTCTAATTATCAATTTTCATTAAATTTCCAATGAACCAATTTTCAAACGGGTTTGAATAATTGAAAATTGAATCATTTAATGAAAATTAGAAATTGAAAATTATTTTAGATATTTACATTATTTTAGCTTATCAATAATCCCTCTAATTTCCTCCTGTGAATAAAAAGTAATCACAACTTTGCCGCCTTTTTCGGTTTTTTTAATTTCTACTGGAGCATTTAAAATTTCACAAAGTTGTTCCTCAAGATGTTGCGTTTCAATGTCAATATTTAAAGTGTTATTTCTTTCTGTTTTTTTATTTTCTATCTCTTCTTTTTTAATTTTATTTCGTAATTCGCGAACGCTTAAATTATCAGCTAATAAACTATTAAAAATTTCTTTTTGCTTTAATTGATTAGAAATAGACAAAAGTAGGCGAGCTTGGCTTTCGTTAATTTTATTTTGAGCTAAGGCATTTTGAATTTCTGATGGTAAGCTTAACAAGCGTAAAGCGTTAGCAATTGTTTCTCTGCTTTTACCTAGGCGCGCGGCAATTTCTCTTTGGGTGAACCCAAATACATCTTGAAGTTTAGCGTAAGCTCTGGCAGTTTCAATTGAACTAAGTTCAGCGCGCTGAAGATTTTCAATTATAGCTATTTCTAGATGCTCAGATTTTTGCGAGAGATTTTTGATAATGGCTGGTATTCGTTCTAGCCCCGCTATTTTAGCGGCCAAAACACGGCGTTCACCGGCGATTAGTTGGTATTTAACGCGCGTGCCAGTTTCAGTCTCTTTTTCTATTTTTGAAACTATTATTGGCTGGAGAATGCCGAATTCTCCAATCGAAGTGGCTAATTCTTTGAGAGATTCTGTATTAAAATTTTGACGAGGTTGATGCGGATTGGGGGAAATATTGTCAACTTCAATCATAAAGATGGATTCGCGGCCCAACTCCTCCTTCTTTTTGCTCTGAACAATTGCCGTGGAGAATGTCTCGGAGTCCCGACGAGCTTGGTTTCCGCCATCGCTTTTAGCGAGGGCGGAATCGTCGGGACGAGAGTTAAGGTCGCCGCTTGCCGCTGGAGCAAGCGGACGACCGGTTCTCTCAGGCAATTGTTCAGAGCTATCTCCCTTTTTCGGTATTAATGATTCTAGTCCTTTTCCTAGCATATAGTAAAAATTAATTAGAAATTTCTAATTAAAAATTTTCATTGTCATTAGTTTTAAATATTAAAATTGCTAATATTTTGAATATTAGTTAAGTTTTGATTTTCTTGCTCAATAATTTCTTTTGCTAATCTTTCATATGCCCGGGCGCCACTGGAATTTGGTTCATGCAAAATAATCGGTTTTCCAAAGCTTGGAGCTTCGGCTAAAGCAACACAGCGCGGAATTTCAGTTTTAAAAACATAATTCGGGAAATGGCGGCGAACATTTTTAGCAACCTCATTGGATAATTTTTCTCGTTTATTATACATCGTTAAAAGGCCGCCTGCAATTTTTAATTCTTGTTTCAAGTTTTGATTGATAAGTTTAATAGTTTCTAATAATTGCCCTAGCCCTTCTAGACTATAGTATTCGCATTGAATTGGGATTAAAACTTCATCAGCCGCCACCAAGCCGTTGATAGTGAGCAGATTTAAACTAGGCGGTAAGTCAATAAAAATATAGTCATATTGATGCCGAAGTTGATTAATAAATTTGCGAAGAAAAAATTCACGCTCTGGCAAATTAACTAATTCTACTAAAGCGCCAGCTAAGTGCTGATTAGCTGGAATTAAATAATGGTTAAAAATAGTGGTATTTTTAGTTAAATTTTCAATAGTTGCATAGCCAAAAATACCATGATAAATGTTGTTGTCTTCTAATTTTAATGAATATCCTAGTCCTGAACTGGCATTAGCTTGCGGGTCAAAATCAATAAGCAGAGCCTTTTTGCCAAGCGTCGCTAAATAAGTTGAGAGATTTATAGCAGAGGTGCTTTTTCCAACTCCGCCTTTTTGGTTGCTAATCGCGATTATTTTAGCCATATTTATTTTGCTTAGTCACGAAATTTTTATCTTTAATTAGTGTTAAAATTGCAAAAAGTTTAGTATTAAATTGAATGTTAATTCAATG
>CAYNMK010000022.1:0-11292 GCA_964398445.1 uncultured Candidatus Saccharibacteria bacterium
TTTCATACCGACACTTTATCACAAGTGTCCTAATTCAGAGCGGAATTGACGGTTTGATACATTAGGCAAAAAAATTTCGGAATATTTTAAAAAGGTAAAAACAATTGTATTTTTATGAATATTAAAATTACAAAGGCAAAATCCGAAGATATAATTGGAATCATTGAAATGATCAAACAGATTTGTGATTATCATTGCAATTTTGATAAATATTACAAACCTTTTACTGAATACAATAATTTAGAAAAAGAAGTTTCGGGGTCGCTCAAAGATAAAAATACAATTATTTTACTCGCCAAATTAAATAAAAAAATTATTGGATATTGCGTGGGCGGAGTTGATAATGCCCCTAGTTATGCGCCAAAAATCAAAATCGGTTATATTTATACGGTAATTATCAATGATAAATATAGGGGGAAAGGGGTTGGCAAAAAGATGCTGGATGAATTAATGAGATGGTTTGAAGAGAAAAAAATTAGAAATATTGAGCTGGAAGTTGATGTTCGCAATAAACTCGGGATTGATTTTTGGAAGAACAATAATTTTTTTACTTACAGGTTAAAAATGAGGCGAGATTTATAAAAAATATTCCGAAAAAAATCAGGGTTTTGATTTTTATACATATTCGACAAAGAACTTTCAATAATATCTTTTCTTAGTAAATACTTGTTTGTAGCAATTGTTATTAGAATATTTTCGGACTTACAAGAAAGATTTTCGTTTTTAGAAAGTTAAGCATAAAAAAACCTAAATAAAAATACCTATAATACATTATGACAATTTCATAACTATCTTTAAATGTTTTTTTAGAATCTTGGTTCATAATAATAAATTTTAATTTTTTTCTTTATTCATATTTTGGATATATTTTGCCTCTGCATAATTAACCAAATGCAATAATTTCTGATAATGTCCACACATATATAGCGGTTTTTCCTAAGTCATTAATCTTAGGAAATGTGTGTAAATATGTCAAAAACAATTAGAAAGGAAAGACTAAGATGGATCTTGTCAATCTATGATAAAGTAGTTAAATTAAAAGATGTAGTTAAGATTTATTCTTCATATTCTGATTCAATAGACTTTCTAAAGGAATTTTAGATTCTTTGCGGGATAAGTTAAATAAGTTAAATATTAAACTAGAAGCTTAATGCATGAAATTATCAAAAACCAACTTTCTAATATGCCTTGATTGCGCTAAAAATGCATGGCTCAAGATTCATAAACCAGATATATATAAGAAAAAACCACTTTCTTCTTTCGAGCTAAATATAGTTGATGCTGGCAATCAAATCGATGAACTCGCTCGTAGCCTTTTTCCTGATGGCACTTTTGTTGACTCTCGTTATGATACAAAACTGACAAAGAAACTCATGACTAATAAAATACCAGTGATTTATCAGCCGGTTTTTGCAACAGAAAAATATATTACCGCTTCTGATATTTTTGTCTTTAATTCAAGTACAAATGTCTATGATCTGTATGAGGTAAAATCATCAACTACATCAGAAGAAGGTGGTGAACGGAAAACTGAGGATTATTTGATGGACATAGCTTTTCAAAAAAATATTTTAAATGATTTAGGTATTAATGTGGGCACCCTTAATTTGATTAGACTCAATAAAGAGTATGTTCGGATAGGAGATATTAACCTAAAAGAGTTATTTTTCGTTGAAAATTTTACCGATCAGGTGAATAAAAAACTTGAAGATATAAAGCAAAAAATGGAGGGGGCTCATGCATTATTGTCTAAAAAATCTGAACCCAATGGACATTGTGATTGTATTTTAAAAGGGCGAAATTCGCATTGCACGACTTCATGGTATTCAAATTCAGATCTCCCAGAATATTCTGTTCATGCAATTGCACGAATTCACAAGAAAAAACTAATTAAATTGATTGATAGTAATATTTTTGACATCCATGATGTTCCCAAAGATTTTGAATTGTCCGATAATCAGCGAAGTCAGGTAAATACTGCGCAATCTAGGAAAGAATATATTGACAAAAATAGTATCTCAGAATTTTTGCAAACAATGCAATATCCCCTCGCCTTCCTTGATTACGAAACATATCCTTCTGCGATACCAAAATATAATGGATACCGCCCTTATCAACAAATTCCTTTTCAATTTTCACTCCATATAATTAAATATCCAAACAGTGAATCTATTCATTATGATTTTATTTATACAGATCAAGAATGTCCAGATCAATATTTTTCCGAAGCACTAAAAAAACATATTCCAAGCAAGGGGAGTATTGTTGTATGGAGTCAAAAGTTCGAAAAAGGTATCAACAAGCAACTCGGTGAACACTTGCCAGATTTTAAAAATTTTATGCAGAATATTAATGATCGCGTTGTTGATCTAATGATTCCATTTTTTGGCAAAACAACAATGTATGACCACCCAGAATTTAAAGGCAGTGCTTCAATAAAATATGTTTTACCTGTTCTTGTTCCAACTCTGTCCTACAAAAAAATGCATATCCAAGAAGGAGGTGCGGCGGCAGATACATGGAATCGCATTGTATCAGGAGAGTATTTTAAAGATGACAAAGATATGAGAATAGAAGCATTAAAAGCTTATTGCCATCTTGATACCTTAGCAATGGTTGAGATTTGGAGAGTATTAAAATCAGCCCTACTCTGCCCCACAAAGCGGAACTGGGACGGGGGCATTTCCGCTTTTCTCTGATCAAAAAAGAACCAAAAAACAGCAATAAAACTTGATATCATTTTACGAAACCTAACCAAAAATCAGATAGAAGCACAAAACTATGATAAATTCTAAAAAATTCCAACGCACCAAAGAAAATTTCACATGCGAGAAATGTGGTTTCTTTGTGCGCGGAAGCGGCTACACAAACCATTGCCCGCAATGTCTATGGAGCAAGCATGTGGATGTAAATCCTGGGGATCGTCAGGCTACTTGCCAAGGATTAATGAAATTGGTTGACGTTGAGTTTAAAAGCGGAAAATATACCATTCTTCACCGGTGCATCTCGTGTGGTCTTGAAAAACAAAATAAAACAGCGAAAGATGATAACTTCGACGTCATCCTCAAACTTTCAAGCCATCTAATCAAGCACTAAACGAATCAAAAAGGAGAAAAATGAGATGAACTCAAGGTCAATTCCTAATATGTCGTTGTCACTAATTCAGTCTGATTCAAATTAAATTCATAGCAACAAAATAAAGCGATATCAAACAAACAAGCAAATAAAATAAGTCGCAAGCATTGTCCGAAATTATTGCAAGCTTCTAAAGAAAAGAAAGTTCTAGAGTTTCTGTTATTTTAATTTGTTTAACAAAATCTGGCACATGACTTACGAGAATCATAGCGCCTTCATAACTATTTAAAGCTTTAATTATAATAGGAATATGGCGAAAATTAATATGATTAGTCGGTTCGTCTAATATTAATAATCCAGGTTGCTCAAGGCAAATTTTAGCAAATAACACTAATCCTTTTTGACCTTCAGAAAGTGCTCCTATTTTAGATTTAAGGATATCAGTATCTAATAAAAAACCAGCGGCACAAGAGCGAAGAGCTTGTTCGTTAACTTCTAAAGAGTCTTCTTTCAGAGTTTCATAAACTGTTTTATTAATATCTAAAGTCCTAAAATCCTGCCTATAATAACCAATTCTAACTTCAGAATTAATTTCTTCGCCATTCGCATAACCAGCAGCAAGTCTTTCAAGTAAAGTAGTTTTTCCAATGCCATTCGGACCGATTAAATGCAACCGTTCATTTTTCTTTAAAACCACATTAATTTTTTTCTTAACTTGTTTGTGATTTTTAGTAATTAAAACTGAATTTAAGCATAAAATTTGACCACTTAAATCCTCTTGGCAAGGAATGATAAAATTTCTGATAGCTTTATCTTCGCGGCGCATATCAACCATATCATCTTCTAGTTCTTCTATTTTTTTGCGCATTTTTTTAGCCACATCGCGCATATGACCTCCTTTTTGCGCAAAAAAGTTTGTTTGTTTTTTACGATGTTCAATATCTTTTTCAAGACGAACGTTTTTCATTCTCTCTCTTTCAATTCTTGCTTTTATTTCTTCAACTACATCTAAATAATTCCCAGTATACTGCTCAACTTTTTTAGTAAAAATATCCAAATAAAGAACTCCCTCAGTAAAAGAATTTAAAAAACCGGCATCGTGTGAAATAACAATGCAAGTTTTTTTATAATCTATTAAAAATTTAGTCAAGTTAGCTATGCCTTTTTTGTCTAAATTATTAGTTGGTTCATCTAATAAAAGAATATCCGGGCTCTGTATTAAAGCTTGAGCTAAAAGCAGCCTTGCTTGTTCGCCTCCAGAAAAAGATTCCAAAGTTTTCTCATGCGACGCCGAGAGGTGAACAATTTCTAAAATTTTATTTATTCTTGGCTCAATATCATAAACCTTTTTCTGAAAAACCATTTCAAAAAAATCCCTAACCGTGAGTTTAATTTGATCATATGGAATTACTTGTTTAGCTATAGATATGGTTAATCCATCTCCTGTTGATATTGAGCCAGAATCCGGTTTTAATTCTTTTGTAATAAGTTGAAATATAGTGCTTTTCCCTGAGCCATTTTGCCCCATAAGAGTGACCTTAGAACTTTGCCTAACAGAAAAATCCACCTCATTTAAAATGAGTTTTTTGCCATATTCAAACGACACTTTATTAAACCGCAAAACAACATTGCTCATTTTAGATAATTACTTGCCTGCGAATCATTTATCGTATGCAAATCCAGAAAAATAGATTGATCTTTAAATTTATTCATTATATTTTATCTCATTTTTGACGGATTATCAATAATTCCTGCATTAATCTCAAGCACATATCTGGCCGATTTTTTTGAAAACACAACAGGACATATTAAGCCGCGGCAAGGCTGAACATTTTTTTCTATATGAACAACTTTATTATTATCGTTTATCCAAACTATATCTAATGGAATTTGTACGCCAAACATCCAAATAGATATAACTTGATCTTTTTTAAAAACAAAAAGCATTCCTTTATTTTTATCAAGTTTTTTTCTAAAGCTTAAACCTATAGCTTTCTTCAAGAAGGTGTCTGCGATTTCCACCTCAAAGCAATGATTATCTAAATAAACTTTTTGTAAACTACTCATATAGTTTTTCTAAGCTTAAAACATTATTAAAAACAAAAGCATAAAATCTTTTAAAAAATATTAACAAAACTACTTCTATTGAAATAAGTTTAAATCTATGTTATTATATAAAAAATAATTTTAATGTACGCGATTATTATTAACTAATTTAAATATTTATATGGCAAAAAGAAAAACTGGAGTTGGGAAAACTAAAAAAACTCATTCTCATAAAACTGCAAAACGACTTGAAATCAAACAACTTATGCTTAAAGAAAAGGCTAATAAAAAAAAGCGTAAGTAAAAATTTATTACAAATTTTAAATCTCTCCCTCTAATTCTTCAAGAATCTTTTTTGCTTTACCGCTAAGTTTTTTTGGAGTTTTAATTTTAAATTCTACAATTAAATTGCCGCGACTTCCAAAACCAAAAATTCCTCTCGAGCTCGCCGAAGAATTAGGCATTCCTTCATCCGGAATTATTAAATCATGCTTTAAGTCAAAACCAGCTGGAATTTCAATTTTAATCTTACCTATTCCGCGATCTTTATAATTAACTCCAATTGTTGGAATTTCAATTTTTCTTCCTAATAGAATATCAAGCATATTTACCTCTTTTTTAATCCATAAATCATTGCCGCGTCGTTTAAAAATAGAATGCGGCTTGATTCTAATCCTGATATATAAATCACCTTCCCCGGCTCCCCTTTCGCCGACTTCGCCCTCTCCCTTAATTTTAATAATCTGGTCATCTCCGACGCCCGGACGGATTTCTAATTTTATCTGTTTTTCGCCATTAATTTTTCCAGTGCCATGGCAAATATTACAAACTTTATCTGGAATCTGACCAACGCCAAAACACTTACTGCATTTTTTAACCTGAACAAAACTTCCAAAAAAACTGTTACGAGTTTCCTTGACCTCTCCCTGTCCAGCACAAGCAGAGCATTGACTAATTTCAGACTTTTCGTCATAACCCAAGCCCTTACATTTTTGACAATAAACCGCGATTCTATATTTAATATTATTTATAGCCCCCTGAAAGGCCTGCTCCAAAGTAATTTCCTGAACTATTTCAATATCCGAACCACGATGATAAGTTTTACGCTTCTGCTTAAAGCCCAAGCCCTCAAAAAAAACATCAAAAACATCTCCTAGGTCCGAACCCTCAAACATTCTAGGATCCCAGCCAGAAGCTGACCCTTGTCCGCCAAAAGGCGAGGGTCCTCCACTGGAAAAATCAAATCCAAAGCCACCAAAAGGATTATCACCAGCCTTTCCAAATTGGTCATACTGCGCTCGCTTTTCTTTATTAGACAAAACTTGATACGCTTCATTAATCTCTTTAAACTGCTTATCATCGCCACTATTTTTATCTGGGTGATATTTGTGGGCTAATCTCCGATACGCCTTTTTAATTTCATCTTCCGTGGAATTTTTATTAACACCTAAAATTTTATAATAATCATTCATAAATTAAATAATAACAATTTTTTTAAAAAAAACAAGTTATTTCCTTAAATAAGCAAGCCCATCGGGCTATAGCTTAAATTTTTTAATCATTCTAATATCAGCATTTCTTTGCCCTTTTTTTCTAGAGCAACTCTGGCAAATCCAGAACTTAACAAAATTTCATAAATTAACCAAGCTAAAATTGAAATTATAAAACGAACAGGTATCGCAATTATTTTAATCGTTAAAAAAAGCAAAATTGCCATTATCGCTAAAATAACATTTTTTGTATTTTGCGAAAGATTTAAAAATTTTTCAGCCATAGCGCCATAAAGTACTTCACTAAGCGCTGAATCTGGTTTTACCATTGCCGATACGCCAAGAAACTCAAAAATTCGTTTTCTTGTTTCTTTGGCAGTCTCATTAACTAGCTGCTCTTTTGTTGCCTGCGATAAAATCCGAAATTGCGGACTTTCGTTAATTTGTTTTTGGGCTATGTTCCGCGCCAATTCTTCAATTGACAAAGAAAAATCAAAATTCGGTATAATATTTAACCCTTGAACAAGGGTGCCCACTGGGGCAATTATTTTTTCAAAAGATGATTTAGAAATAAAAAACTCTTCTGCTTGACTGATATTAATATAATAAACAACACTAATAAATAAAGCTAAGCCAATAATCACTCTGGGCAAAACAATTTTACTTATTCGAAAAAATCTTATTTTTATTATATTCTTTAATTCTCGATTGCCGCTGTAATTTGCCCAAAGTAAAATCAAAAAAACAGCCAAAATAGTTATTAATAAAATTGAAGAAATTTTGTCATAAAAACTAATAAACAACCCAACAGTGCCTACTAAAATTATCAAATTAGCTATCCACAAAGTTTTAATAAAAAACACTTGAAGAAGAAAAATAATTAAAAATCCAGTTGCCGCGATAATTAAAAAAAGAAAAGAATTAACCGCGCCTTCAAAAATAAACAACTTTAGAAAAAAACCAAATAAAAAAAATGAAATTACTCCGACAACCGCTAAAGCGTAAATTTTAATTATTGAGCTATTAAATCCCGTTTCATTGCGGGAAACTTTGTCAATTAAAGATTTCATATTTATAAATTAATATCAATCGGTTTTAAAGCGGCAGTAAATACTTGTCGATATCCTGAAATATCCTCAACAGCAATACCGGCGCCCCTGACTACGCAAGTCAAAGGATCATCAACGATATTTGCCGTAATAGAAATCTCTTTTTCTATTAACTTGTCAATTCCCTTTAAAAGACTACCGCCGCCGCACAAATAAACACCTCGTTTCAAAATATCCCCCGCTAATTCCGGTGGCGCAATCTCAATTGTTTCTTTAATCGCTTTAATAATCAAACCCAAAGAGCGGCTAATGGCGAATCTTATCTGATTATCTTTAACTACTATTTCACGCGGAAGACCAGTAGCCATATCTCGACCACGAATTATTAATTCTAATTTTTCATCAAGAGAAATTGCCGAACCAATAACAGTTTTTAATTCTTCCGCTGTCGGTTCTCCGATTGCCAACTTAAACTCATCTTTAATAAAGTTAATAATATCGTCATTAAATTTGTCGCCTGCAATTTTTAAACTTTTAGCCGTTACTGTACCCCCCATTGAAATAATGGCAATATCAGTGGTCCCTCCGCCTATATCAATAATCATATTAGCCGTCGGTTCGTTAATCGGCAAACGGGCGCCAAGAGCTGCGGCCACCGGCTCTTCAATTAAATACACTTTAACAACGCCAGCTGTTGTTGCGGCATCTTCAACAGATTTTCTTTCTACTTCAGTTAAATCCGGAGGAATTCCAATAACAGCGCAATAATAACTAAAAATAGGATTATTGCCAATTTTTTTAAAAAAATGACGAAGTATTTCGTGTGTCATTTCAAAATCAGAAATTACGCCATTAATTAATGGCTTGACTACATTTATATGGCTCGGTGCTCGCCCTAGCATTTTTTTCGCCCCTTCTCCGATCGCTAAAACTTGTCCAGTTTTATTATTAACTGCGACGATTGACGGTTCATTAACAACAATCCCCTTGCCCCTAAGGTAAACCAATGAATTAGCTGTGCCAAGATCTATGCCTATATCTTTTGTAAAAGCGTTAAATAATTTATTAATCATAAACTGATATTGAGATTTAAGTTTTAATGTAAAATAAGCGCTAAAATTTTTCTAAATTCATTTTCGCTTACTAAATTAATGTCTTTACTATTTCTCCTTTTTACTTCAATCTTATTCCCAGTTTTTTCGCTAATAACAGCTCTATATGGAATACCAATTAAATCCGCTTCCGCGAATTTCTCGCCAGCGCTTACATCCTCTTTATCATTATATAATACTTCAATTCCGACTTTTTTCAAGTTTTCATAAATTTTCTTCCCTGCTTCTTTTTTCTTTTCCCCTTTTATTATATTCAATAAATGAATCTGAAAAGGAGCAACTGCTTGCGGCCAAATAATACCATTTTCATCATGATTAACCTCAACAATTGCTCCCATTAAACGACTTAACCCAAGACCATAGCATCCCATTATCACTAATTTCTCCGAACCATCTTTGTCTTTAAATTTCAAATCAAAATCTTCAGCAAATTTATTTTTTAGTTTAAAAATATTTCCCGCCTCAATCGCTTTTTCTTTGCGAAAATCAACGCCACTGCATTTAGGACAAGTTTTTTGTTCTTCAATAATTTCATTGTTTATCGCTATATTGCACTGGTCGCAAATATGAATTATATCTTCTCCTGCGCTTGTCACAATCTGAAATTCATCAGAGTATTTAGAAAATGTTCCACCAGAAGCAAAAGTAAAATATGTATCCTTCCCAAGGCCAACCCTATTAAAAATAGTCTTATAAGCGCTGCTCATTATTTTGTAATATCTATCCCTGTCTTCTTCGCTAGTATGAAACGAATAAAGATCCTTCATTAAAAATTCTCTGCCGCGCAAAAGGCCGGATTTGGCCCTTAATTCCATTCTAAATTTATTTTGAAATTGATAAACGTAAATTGGCAGGTCTTTATATGAAAAAATAACTTTTTTTAACAAAGGAACAATAACTTCTTCATGCGTAGGCCCTAGAGCAAATTCTCTATTGCTTAGGTCCTTAATTTTATACAAATCATCCATTGTCTCCCACCTACCGGTTTTATTCCAATTTTCTTTCGGATGAAGCGAAGGCATTAATAATTCTGCGCCACCTGCCTTATTCATTTCCTTTCTTATGATATTTTCAATTTTTTTAAGAACTATAAGCCCCAAAGGCAAAAAAGTATAAACTCCAGCCATTAACTTATCCACGAAACCGCCACGAATAAGAAGTTTGGCGTTTATCGCTTCTTCATCTTTGGGGGCTTCTTTTTGAGTTTTAATAAAAAATTGAGATTGCCGCATATTTAAATCTTAACCAAAAACTTATTAGTCAAAAAATAAAATTAATTTTTATAACGGTTAAAATTTAAATCGGCTTAACTGAAATACAAGATTCACATAACTATTGCAATTCCACCACTGCGCCAGCTTGTTCTAATTTCTTCTTTAACTCTTCGGCCTCTTTTTTGTCAAGATTTTCTTTAATTGGTTTTGGCGCTCCATCAACTAAATCCTTAGACTCTTTTAATCCTAAGCCGGTCACTTCTTTAACAGTTTTTATAACATTTATTTTTTGATCGCCAACCATTTTAATAATAACATTAAAAACAGATTTTTCTTCTACATCACCATCTGCGCCCCCTCCGGTTGCAGCCGCAACTGACATTGTCGCTGAAACACCAAATTTTTCTTCCAATATTTTTATTAATTCAGCAAGCTCAACAACTGTTAATTTATCAATTTTTTCAATTATATCGTTAAATTTATTCATTAAGTTTAACTTACGACCTACATACTTACGACTTTTTGTCGTTAGTCATTAGCCGTTAGCCATTAGTCACTAATTTTCGACCGTTTGTTTTGATTTTTCATCTAACACGCGCATAAACATTTTAATCGGCGCTGACAACATACCAACCAATTGTCCAAGTAAAATTTCTCTTGGCGGCAACTTGCCCATAAACTCTACTTGTTCAGCATCTATAAAGTTTTTTAATAGTAAATCATATCCTCCTAAAATTTGAATTTTTGATTTGTAAACCGAGCCAGCAATTTCAAAAATATCTTTAGATGTAAAAATTGTTCCTACCTGCATATTAAATTGTCCCGGATTAAAATTAAACCCTTGTTGTTCAAGAACAATTTTCATTAATCGTTTTTTAATTACTTTTAAATTGGCGTCAACCTCTTTTAGGGCCACACGTAAAGCGCTTATTTCTTCAACGCTCTTCCCACCGAAATCAATAAAAATCAAATTCTTACTCTCTTGTAAGAGTTTTTGACTTTGTTCAATTTGTTGAGTTTTTTGTTTTTTGGTTAACATTTTAGCAAAAACAGATTAAACGCTGATTATTTATTTTTAGAAACGAATAAATGCGAAAATTAAAAAACGGATATTTAATCCGTATTATAATTTTTCCCCATTACTAACTACTGTAGCTAATAACTAATAAAAATTCCTCAAAAGGTCTTATTGATTGCCTCTTATCTACGGATAATACAGTTATATTATATTTATACAATAATTTGTCAATAGCACGCCCTAGTTCAAGGATTAGTTGCAACACCCGTCCGTACCAATTAACATACG
>CAYNMK010000023.1:0-10097 GCA_964398445.1 uncultured Candidatus Saccharibacteria bacterium
ATAGCTTCTGTAAATTTCATCAATCGCGCCCTGCTTTTCTTTTTCTTGATTTTCAAGAATTACTCTTGGATAACCGCCAAAAACAAGATATTTTTCAAGTAGGTTTTTAGTTTTTTCTTTTTCTACGGAAAAAAATTCATCAAGGCGATTATCATAGCGATATTCCGTTGAAAAATTCACAAACTCTTGAAATGATATTGTCAGTAATTCAAAGAGCCGTTTGCGACCCATTAATGATTCATTAATTTTTTCTTTCAATTCAATACTCCCGGAACCAGAAACAATAAGTTTATGTTTTATGCCCATATCATAGACGGCTTTTAAGAACAATCCGGCGTCTTTTTTTAGTTGAATCTCGTCAATAAAAACAATGCCAGGTAGATCGCCAAATTCAAGGTTAATCTTATCTATAAAAGCGTTCTGCGATTTAAAATATGGCTGGTCTTTCTCAAAGTCCAAACTCATAAAAAGAGTAGTTTTGTCTTTCTTTTCTAATTCTTTTTGAAGAATTTTCATAATTGTTGTTTTTCCAGCTTGGCGAGGTCCAACAATAAGCGAAATCTCTTTCTTATTCAAATGGCTTCTTAGGTCGTCTAAAATGTCTCTTTTTATTATATTTTCATTCATAGTTTCATTATAACTGGGCAATTCGCAAAGTCAAGTTTAATTTTAACCCGTTATTCTTTTATAGAAACCTATAGATTTACCATGGAAGTCCTATTTTACGTCAAGATTCTTCGGGCTTCGCCCTCAGAATGACAATTTTAAAGTAAATGCGTAAGTCCTATAACTGTTAGATAACAATACATTGCGGCGAAATATTTTTTAATTTTTCTCTCTACGGAAACAAATTCTTTTGGCAGGGTTGCTAAGTCATGCCTATGCAAACAGCGATATCATAGGACAGCGCAAATGCTTGACAAATGTTCTAATATGTAGAATAAAGAGGGCAGAACAATAAAAAAATAAAAGGGAGGTAAAGAAATGGAGCAAGACTTATGGGCCCTAATGCGAATCCGCGGTGCTATTAATGAGATTCGTATGTATTTGTTTTATAATGTGCCAGTTCAGGAACGTGCGTATTTGTTACGCATATTAAAAGTTATGGAAGAGGACATTGAGATTGCTGTGCTGGGACGGTATAATTGAGGTTGCATGTCGTCAAGGTGTGGAGATATATTTGTCTCCACCCTTTTTTTGCCCAAAGGGGGCAGACCCTTGCCCAAGGGTAGACCTTTGGGACTGAAAATCAACGAAACTTGAAAATTCTAATCTAGTCGTTTTAACCATTGATAATTGTTAAATTGAAAATTCATTGAAAATTGTAAATTGAAAATTGAAGAGGGGGTCTGACCCCGCCTGGGAAGGGTTGACATATTTTTATATTATCCATATTATCTATAATAGATCTTAAAAAAATAAAATAAGGAGATGAAGTAAAAAAGGGGGATAGTAAATAAGCAAGGAGGCTTAAGTTATGGAATTTTGCCCGATTTGTTTTATTTCTTTGCCTTCCTTCACGAAGGAAAGAAAATTTGACTTTAATGGAAGTATAGTGCTTATGCACTATACTTGTCTTGAAGAATGGACAACTCAAGAGGTCAAAAGTGTCCTATTTAAGGCGATTGAAGATTTAAAAGCTATCTGCGAGGCAAGGTCCTCAAATTTTTGTAAGAAAATTCAGAAACGATTAAGAATAGCAGACAACTTAGAAGGACTAAAAAACTTATTTAAAGAAATCGTTCTTTGGGTGAAAGAACGATTTATCTATTTACAGCAAGCGATTAATTATTGTCGTTTGCCAAAATTATGCAGCAAGATTAATTATCTTGCTGAGATTTTGAAAACTGAAGAAGTTTTTTTTCTTCGAAATTACGTCGGGCGCGCTTAATTTAAGCTGCAGCTGATCCGAGAGCGCGGCGTAGTTGCGAGGCTACGTTAATTTTGCTAATATCCTCGCAAAAAAGCTTTTCCGTAGGTTTTCCTCCTTGCCTATGGGAAGGCTATCTCTGTCACCCGGGCCATCTCTTCGGAGGTGGCCCATTTTTTTTATTTTTTATTGACATCATTTTTTTTTACGATAAGATTAGATGATAAAAATGAAATCTTTATCTAAAAATACTCTTTGGGCGATTGTTACCCTTTTAATGGTAGCTCTTATTTTTTCTTTTATTTATAGTGAACGGGATAGACCTGAAGTTCTAAATATTAATCAGTTAGTGGCTAAAGTTAATAATGAAGAAATTTATAAAATCATAGTAAGTGGAAATAATTTAGCAATTGAATTAAGAGATGGCACTAAGGCTGTTTCAAAAAAAGAAGTTGGAGTAGGATTAACAGAAACTTTTAGAAATTATGGCGTTAGTCCGGCTGTTCTTCAGGCGGTTGCTTTGAAAATAAAAGAACCATCAGGGCTTCATTATTGGCTTGGCATTTTATTACCCGTTCTTCTTCCGTTATTAATTATAGTTGCTATTCTTTGGTTTATTTTGCGACAAGCAAAGGGCGGAATGGGACAGGCATTTAATTTTGGCAAAGCTAATATTAAGCTTTTTTCAGCTTTCAAAGACAAGGTATTTTTTAAAGATATTGCTGGTCTTAAAGAATCTAAGGAAGAGCTTTTAGAAGTAGTTGATTTCTTGAAACGACCTAAAAAATATTTAAATATTGGCGCTAGAATTCCAAGAGGAGTTTTATTATTAGGGCTTCCTGGAACCGGGAAATGTATTACCGGCGAAAGCTTGGTATTAACTAATAAAGGATTATTACCAATAGAGGAAATCCCTAAATATTTTACGATTGAAAATGACAGGGTGATAGGAGCAAAAGTTTTAAGCTTTAATCAAGATAATTTTTCTTTTGAGTGGCAAGAGCCGAGCCATTGGTTTAATCTTGGCAGAAGTAAAACAATTAAAATTAAAACTCAATTAGGGACTACCATTGAAGGAACGCCGGAGCATCCGATTATCACTCTAAATAATCAAAACGGCAACTTAGAGTTTAAAAATTTAGAAAATATTAAACAAAATGATCAACTTTTAATTTCTTACAATCACCAAGTTTTTGGCAATTACAACAAGATAAGAAATGAGGAGGTAGCTTATTTTATGGGCTTATTAACCGGCGATGGCGGTTTAACCACAAAAAGGCGAATTACATTCACCAGCGCTGACCAAGAATTAGTTGATAAATTCAAGCAAATTACAAAAAAAATATGGAATTATGAACCGATTAAAAAGGGGAAATATGATTATCATATTTTTGACAAAAATATTAAAAACGATTTGGTTCGCTGGGGATTACAGGAAGTTTATTCGGAAAATAAAACCATTCCGGAAAATATTTTATTGGCGCCAAAAAATATTATTACGGCTTTTTTAAGGGGTATTTTTGACACGGACGGTTATTGCGATAGCAAAAAAAATAATATGATTGAACTGTCAAGTTCAAGCCGCGATTTAATCTTCTCAGCGCATCATTTGTTGTTAAATTTAGGAATAGTTAATAGAATTCATGAACGACGCAAGAATTATAATAATAAACTGCAATATTATATTTCAATTAGCGGCGATTTTTTATCCGTATTTAAAAAAGAAATTAATTTTGCTTTAAATAGAAAGCGGGTGGTTTTGGAAAAAATTTTAAAGAAGCCGAGAAATACTAATAATAATTTGATATATCGTCAGAATAGCCATTTTAAAAATATCTGGCTTACTTTAAAGGCTTCCGGCTTTAGGGCTAACCGAGAATTTTATAGGCAATCTTTTTATAAAAATATTTTCCGTTATATAAGCGGCGATAGGAACCCTTCTGTTTCGGCAACGGTTAAAATTTTGAGTTTCGCTCAATCAGTTGAGCCGGCTATTATTCATCATCCTTCATTTAATTATTTAAACAACCTCTCTCAATCAAAATCTTTTTTCTCAGAGGTCGTTGAAATTAAAGAAGGAGAAGATGATGTTTATGATTTCACGGTGCCCGGCAATCATTCATTTATCGCTAATAGTTTGATTAGCCACAATACTTTGCTTGCTAGAGCTGTAGCAGGCGAGGCTAATGTGCCGTTTTTCCATATCTCTGGCTCGGAGTTTGTGGAAATGTTTGTGGGTGTAGGCGCTAGCAGGGTCCGGGATTTATTTCAGACTGCCAAAAAAGCGTCTCCGTCAATAATTTTCATTGATGAAATTGACGCTATTGGTCGTGAACGAGGAGCTGGTTTAGGAGGGGGGCACGATGAAAGGGAACAAACACTTAATCAGATTTTAGTGGAAATGGACGGATTTGACAGAGAAACAAAAGTTATTATTCTTGCAGCTACTAATCGTCCGGATGTGCTTGACCCGGCTCTGTTAAGGCCTGGCCGTTTTGACCGCAGAGTTATTTTGGATTTGCCAGACATAAATGACAGGGAAGCAATTTTAAAAATTCATAGCAAAGACAAACCTTTGACTAAAGATGTTAATTTGCATAAAGTGGCGATGCGAACACCTGGTTTTTCTGGGGCTGATTTAGCTAACTTAATGAATGAAGCCGCGCTTTTCTCTGCTCGAAAAAATCAATTACTTATTAATAATCAAAATATTTTAGATTCTATTGAAAAAATTATTTTAGGCCCTGAGCGTCGAAGCCGGGTTGTTCCGAAAAAAGAAAAAGAAATTATCGCTTATCATGAGGCCGGTCATGCTTTAGTTACTGCTAGCTTGGAAAACGCTGACCCGGTTCAAAAAATTTCCGTTGTGGCGCGCGGTCGGGCAGGTGGTTATACTTTGAAATTGCCGACTGAAGAAAGTCATTTGCGCACTAAGTCACAGTTTTTGGCTGATTTAGCTGTAATGTTTAGCGGATATATCTCAGAGCAGGTAATATTTGGGGACATAAGCACTGGCGCTTCAAATGACATTAAAGAAGCGTCGGCTTTAGCTCGCAAATTAGTAACTAAATTTGGAATGAATAAAAATCTTGGACCAATCAGTTTTGGCAAAAGTCATGAAATGGTATTCTTAGGAAGAGAAATGACCACGGAGAAAGATTATTCTGAAAAAGTTGCCGCGGAAATTGATGACGAAGTAAAAATATTGGTTAATGAATCCTTTCAAGTCGCAAAAAAAATTATTACTAATCATAAAAAGGCGCTAAAAGCTATTGCTGAAAAACTTATTAAAGATGAGGTTATAGAAAAAGAAGAATTTGACAAATTGATAAAGAGTTTTAAATTGAAGAAGATAAGAATATAAGATATATGAATAACGTTTAATTATTTATCCGGAGTATGTCCGGATTTTTATTTACCCCCGCACCGTCCCGCCTAGGCGGGACGGTGCGGGGGTTCCGTCTGCGGGCTTCACAAAATTGCGTGGATTGATATAATATTAAATATTTGGGCATATAGCTCAATGGCAGAGCGCGAAGCTTATATCTTCGTGGTTCCAGGTTCGAATCCTGGTATGCCCACCAGAATAGAACTTGTCCGCATTTGACCGACTTTTGCGTGGACGGCTTTGCGAGCCGCCCGTGAAATGGCTTTAAAAATAAAAAAAGAAAAAGAATATTTTGCAGGTAAGATTATCTTTTAAATTTAAAATTTTTTTTAAGATTTTTTGTAATTAATTTTATTTTTTGAAATAATCGCGGTGATTTAATATAATTTGTTGCTTCATCAAGGTTAGTGAATAATTTCCAGCATTGAATATCAGGGGAAGTTTTACCTGTTGTTGCGTAAGTAACACATTTAGCACCGCCAAAACAAGATTTTAAATTAGAGCAAGTATAGCACTCTAAGGGAACATCTTCTTTTTTTCTTAGATTTTCATATAAAGGGGAATAATAAATTTGTTCTAATGATTTTTTATGAGTATTGCCGATTTTTATTGGACATCTTCGGCAAATTAAAATATCGCCGTTAGGCATTAGAGTTATCATTCGTCCATCTAATATGCCGCAACTTCCATAATTCATTAAACCGCGTTGAGAAATTTCATCATTAAAAATCGCGCTTTCACATCCAGCCGTTACTTTAAAAAAGTAACTTCTTTTTTTTGTTCTCATCATTTCTATATTAATTTTTTCTATTTCGCGATATAATTCTTGAAGTTGCAATGGCTCAAGTAAAAAATTTTTAAGGCAAGAGCCCCCTAAACCAAATGGAGCGATTCTTCGGATGCTTAAAGTTATTTTTCTAACATTTAAGGAAGCAAGAATTTTGGCTAATTCTTTAATTTCTTGGTAATTTTGTTTACTAAGGGTCAGGGAAATTCCAATTGGAATTCCCGCCCAATCCAATAATTTAATTGCTTTAAAAATTTTTTGAAAACTTCCTTTGCCCCTGATTTTATCATTAGTTTTTTCTAGTCCCTCTAAGCTTAACTGAAGCCTTTGAATGCCTAAAAATTTTAATTCTTTGACAATATCTTTGGTTAATAAAGAGCCATTAGACATTATTGTCCAATGAAAATATTTAGAACGCTGATGAATCATTTTTAAAAATGAAAGAAAATTTTTTCTAATAAATGGTTCACCGCCGGTAATTTGAATTTTAGCTTGCCTTTTTGAAAGACGCCATTTTTTGATTAAAGCAACATATTGGTTTAAAACATCTTCCATTTCTTGGAGATTCATTTCTGGGGTAGTATAATCTTCTTGATAGCAGTGCGTGCATCGCCAGTTACAACGTTCAGTAACATGCCATTGCAAAGTAAATGATTTAGGACGAAACAAAGACTTTTCCATAATAAATTATTTGCTCAAACAGTAAATTTCATTGGCGTAAGTTGGCAGAAAAAATCTTTTAGTTTCAGCATTATAAGCGATTTTATTAGTAATTCTTTCTGTTGTTTGAAAAATATCAGTTAATTTACCAGTTTTAATATTAATTTCATATAACCTTCCGTCAGTTGAGCCAATATAAATTTTATCTTCAATGATTATTGGCGAAGCAAAAATTCTTCCGCCAGCAGCAAAACGCCAATTCATTTTTTCGGTTTTTAAATTAAAGCTGTAGAGGTTTTTATCTAAAGAAGAAAAATAAACATTGTCTTGATGAGTCAGGGGAGTGGAATAAATTTTATCGTTTGTTTCAAATTTTCTTTTTAATTCGCCGGAATCAATGTCTAGGGCGTATAAATATGAATCAAAAGAGCCAAAAAGGACTAAATTATTTTTAATGTCAAAAACTAAAGAGGCCTTAATTTCTCCCTCGGTCCTAAATTTCCATTTTAGTTTGCCGTTTTTCGCGTTAAAAAGATAGATAAAAAAATCATTTCCTCCGATTGCTACCACTTGTTTTTCTTGGCAATAAGCAGGGGAGCAATGGACGAACTTGGACATTTTAGCTTCCCAAATTTTTTTGCCGGTTTCTAAATCAAGAGCTGCAATGCCTCCTTTTTTTCTGAACAAGCCAAATTCTAGTCCGATAAAAAGAAGATTTAATTTTGGGGCGATTATTGGCGAAGAACCGATCCAGTCAGCTTCCATAAATATCCACTTAACCTTGCCTGTTGCCGTGTCAAGGGCGTAAACATTGCCGTCATAAGCGCCAAAATAAACAGTATTTTCATAAATTATTGGCGAGGAAAAAATACTTTTTCCTTTAGCGTGAAAACCAACTTTAAATTTCCATGAAGTTGTTCCGTCTTTCTGGTTTAACGCCCAAAAATATCCGCTGTCGCTGCCAAAATATATTTTTTCATTATCAATAATTGGAGCGGATTTTGGCACTACATAAAAAAAATTAGGATTATTGCTTTTAAAGCGCCAAGTAAGTTTAAGATTTTGTTGATTTTTTTCTCTTTTTTTATTTAAAAATAATCCAAAATCTGGCAATGAAAATAAAGAGATATGTTTAATCTGTTTTTCTTTAATAAATTTATAATACTGTTCGTCCCTGAAGCGAATTAAAGTAAAAACGCAATCAACTTTTTTACCGATGTCTTCAATCACTTTAATTTGGAGGAGAATTGTTGCGCCACTATTGGTTAAATCATCAATTAAAATAATTTTATCTTTTTTACTAATTTCTCCTTCAATAATTTTTTGCAAACCAGTCGGTTTTCTTGATTTTCTGATAATAAAGCCATTTATTGGTTTGTCTGTTTGATGGCTTTTCAGAACAATTGCCGAGACCAAAGGAATAGCGGCTATTTCTTGACCGCCCACTTGAAATGGATATTCTTTTTTAAAATAATGCCAAAAAATTTCTGTAATTAGATTAAGAGAATCAGGTTTTAAAAATATATTTCTTAAATCAAAAAGCCAATTACTTTCAGCGCCTCTAGTTGAAATAATTTTTTGCTGATTTTTTGTCACCAGTCCTTGTTTTTTAATTATTTCTTTAAGTTTTTCAATCTTCGTATCTATTGTTTCCATAATTATAAAAGAGTCAAAGTTATCCACAGTCTTACTCTTGCATTAAATAAAGATTATATTAAAATAATAATAAGTTTTTTATAAAAAAATGCAAGGGCAATGGTAATTGTAATAATTAAAATTAAAACAAATTATTTTAATAATTAAGATGCAAACTACAGAACAGCAAACACAAATAAAGAGTAAAAATAAATTAGTATATTTAATAGGAGTAATTATTTTAATTTTAGGAACCAGTATGTTAAGTTGGCATTTATTAGCACAACCAGCAATTCAAAAGCCAATGGACTTTGTTATCCTCGGGGTTCCTTATATTGGTGTTCATAATCACACAGGTAGATTAAGCCATATTCGGGGAGGCACAGCATCAGCAGTGGCTTCTATATTAGAATATTGGAGTCCTAGGGGAAATGATATGAGAAGAATTCAAGAAAGATTTCGTTTGGAATTTCGATTTGATAATCTTATAACAAAAAAAGAGATAGAAGATATTATTAGAGGGCATCGAGGTGGTTATACGTCAAAAATAGTGCAATTAGAAATTAATGAGCTTAAAAAATATATTAACCCAGAGCTAAAAACTCCATTATTTCTTTTTTTGCCTCTTTATAAAAATCAGCCTCTAGAGGTAAATTATTTTTCGGCAATGGTTTTAATTGGCATCAAAGAATCAGAAGAGAAATTAATTTTTCATAATACTTGGTTGGGAAATAATTATGAGATTACTTTTGAAGAATTTAATAAGCTCCAAAAGAGATTGAAGCCTGAGATGAGAAATAGTTATTTAGTAATTCAGCCAAAAAATCTTAAAGAAAAATTAGAAGAGATAAGTTTAAGAGAGTTAATTCCTTATCCTGATAGAACTCAAGTGATGTTAGAAGCTGAGGATATGATTAAAAATTTCGTAATTGGGGATACGGCTCGTCGTTTTGGCGCGTATGATATTGCTCTTAATTATTTTTTGAAAGTTGTAAATAATCCTAAGTTTGATTCTTGGCTACCGCCTTATTTTAAAGTAATGACTTTAACTAGAATGGCTGAAAATTATCTCTCTCTTATGGAGACTGAAAACGCTTTATATTATGTGAATAAAGCAATCTCTTTAAACTATGACTTGCACAAGCCATTTAAAGATTGGCCTGGTTTTGAAGTAAGAACTAATTGGCCAAATATTCATATTATTGATCGCATTAGCGGACCTTACAGGGTTTTGGGAGATATTTATAAAGAATTAAAAGAATTTGAAAAAGCAGAAAAGGCTTATCAAAATGCCTTGAATATTGGGCCAAGAAATTTCATGGCCTTAACAAATCTTGAATTAGTAAGAATAGAATTAAATAAATAATGGCAATAATTAAAAAACCAATTCGCAAGACTTTATTTTATCTGGCATCTTTAGCAGGCGTAGTTTCTGTTTTGACAATTAAACTTATTTCTGGAGGTTCGCAAGCCAATCTGTCGCAATTGGAAAATCAGATCAATAAAACGCTTCCATCTGTCTCAGGCATTGTAATTCCTTTTGTAAAAGCTGATGTGCCTATTGTTGGTTGTGCCACGGATGATGATGATGATGATACTGGAGGAGGAGGCTCAAGCGGCTCTTGTGATGATGATTGCGATCCAGGCTACGAACGGGGGAGGGATGAGGATGGATGGATCGACTGCGTACCAATAGATGGTGATGATAGAGACAATGATAGAGACAATGATAGAGATAGTGGTTGTGATGGTTGTGA
>CAYNMK010000024.1:0-9619 GCA_964398445.1 uncultured Candidatus Saccharibacteria bacterium
ATGTCCGTATGTTAATTGGTACGGACGGGTGTTGCAACTAATCCTTGAACTAGGGTTTCCTGCTCTGGCATTTTTCAACAATTTTTGATAAAATAAATTCAAGCGGAGTCATATAAATACACTAGAATCATACCACTATATAAACCATATAAATTCAGTAATTTATTTACAATTTTATTTAGTATTTTTTGAATTTAAATGTTAAAATACACAAAGTGATTTTAAAGGTCGAATATAAATAAGGTAGTGTTAATGTACTAATTCATATATATGTAATTAGTATTTAAATTAATTTAATACGTAATATGGTAATTCAAAATTGGAATGATATAGTTATGAGTTCATTGCATAATTTTTTTGAAATAGTGGTTGGTTTTTTGCCATCACTTATAGGAGCTTTTATAGTAATTATTATTGGTTTAATAATAGCGTCAGTGTTTGGTATATTTATTGAACGATTACTTGGTGTCCTTAAAATTAATTTGCTTCTTAAGAAACTTCGTTTAGATTCTTATTTTGAACGAGTTGGTCTTCGGCTTAATGTTAGCCGATTTTTTGGTCGTTTAGTGTATTGGTTTCTGATTATTGCTTTTGTTTTGGCAGCTTCTGATATTTTAGGATTCTTAGCGCTTTCAAGTTTCTTAAAAGATGTTCTGCTTTATATCCCGAATATCCTTATTGCTGCTTTAATAATGTTGGCGGTTATAGTTCTGGGGAATTTTTTGCGGTCATTGGTTGTAGTATCAGCCACCGCTTCTAAATTGCATGCCTCAAAATTTTTAGGCGCTTTTGTTTGGTGGTCGGTGGTAATTTTTGGTTTTTTCGCTTCTTTGATTCAGCTTGGTATTGCTGTTAGCATTATTTATACTTTGATAATCGGCTTGACTGCAATGATTGCTTTGGCTGGCGGTATTGCTTTTGGACTTGGTGGCAGAGATTATGCTGCTTCTCTTATTGAAAAATTCAAACAAGAAACTAAATAAGACACAAGGCGCAAAACACCAAAAAAGAGCGTTAAAACGCTCTTTTTTGGTGTAAGCATTGATTTTTAATAAATTTTAATTCATTATAAATTTAATTAAAGGTAAAATTATTAAGTGTTATTAAATGAATTTTTATGATAATTTTTGGTCAAAAAATAGCTCAAGAAATTATTAAAGACTTGAAGAACAAAGAAACGCCTAAAAAAATTTTAGCGATAATTTTAGTTGGCAATAATTTAGAATCATTAAATTTTTTAAAACAAAAAGAAAAAATAGCTAAAGAATTACGCGTAGATTTTAGAGTCTATAAATTTTTAAAAGAAATTAAAAATGATGCTTTGCGCAAAGAAGTTGGCAAAATTGCTTTATTAAAAAGAGTTGGCGGGGTAATCGTTCAATTGCCTTTGCCAAGCCATTTAAATAAACATTATATTTTAAATGTTATTCCCCGCGAAAAAGATATAGATGTTTTAGGGGAGAGAGCATTAGGCGCTTTTTATACTGGACGAAACCCAGTGCTGCCGCCAGCAGTTGGTGTGGTAGAAAAAATCTTGAATTCTAAATCTCTAAATTTTAAAAAAGTTGCAGTAGTGGGCGCGGGATTTTTAATTGGTAAGCCAATCATAATTTGGCTGATAAATAATATAGCAGAATTGACTATTTTTAATAAAGGAAGCGACTTGTTAGAATTAAAAAATTTTGACTTAATTATTGCTGGTGTTGGTCAAGCGGGAATTATAACGCCAGAAATGTTAAAAAATGATGTTGGAGTAATTGATTTTGGATATTCACAAAAAGAGAAAAGAGGAAAAAAGAAAGAGGAAGGTAAATTTATGGGTGATTTTGATATATCCAAAAGCAGGGAAGTTGAAAATTTAAATTGGTATACGCCAACTCCTGGTGGCACTGGCCCAATTTTAATAGCTAAGATTTTTGAGAATTTTTATAAATTAAATATATGAAAAAATTAAGTAATAGTTTTCGGGCGGCTTGGCGTGGATTAAAAGATGTTTTAATCAAGGAAAAGAGTTTCAAGATAATGATAATTATTGCTTTTTTTGTTATTGCAGCGATGTTTTATTTTTCGATTTCCAGAATTGAAAAAGTTGCTCTTTTGATAATGATTTTTTCGGTTTTAATTTTTGAACTTATTAATTCTGTTATTGAACGATTTTTGAATTTTCTTCATCCTTTGCCTAGTGAACAAGTTAAAATAATCAAAGATTTAATGGCGGCGATTGTTTTAGTTGTCAGTATTGGCGCTGCGATTATTGGTTTAGTGATTTTTTTGCCGTACTTATAAAGATAAAAAAAGGAGGATTTAAAATCCTCCTATAATTTTATTTTTTTTGCATTTTTTTGTGTAGAAATAAAACGCCTCTTTCTGCCAATTCAAGGCATAGAAATATAATGCCACGAAAAATGGCGTATGGGTAAAAAATAGCTTTTAATAATAAGCGCATAATTGCCACCTCCTTTTTTTAGTTGTCAAAAAACTATATATAAAAAAATCATATTTACGAAGTTAAGTCTTACGGAGTCTATTTTATTATAGAAATTAGTTTTTTCTTAATTTCATTAAGTAATTTTTTATCTTCTTTTAATTTTTCTCTAACATTTTCAACGCCAACTCCTAATTTTTCGTTTTCAAAATTATAAGTGTTTCCAGACTTGGTAATTATCAAGTATTTTATTGCTGTATTTAAAATATCGCCAGCGTAAGAAATTCCTTCTCCGTACATAATATCAAATTCTACAATTTTAAAGGGCGGCGCTACTTTATTTTTTGCAACTTTTGCCTTAGTACGATTACCGATAACTTCATCTCCTTTTTTTATTTGAGCGATACGACGAAGGTCAATCCTTATGGAGGCATAAAACTTAAGCGCTCGGCCACCTGGCGTGGTAGTTGGTTCGCCATATCCCATCATTCCAATTTTTTCTCGAAGCTGGTTGATAAAAATTATTAAAGTATTTGATTTTGAAGAAATAGCTGTAAGTTTTCTTAGCGCTTGACTCATCATTCTTGCTTGTAAGCCGATAAATTGGGCGCCCATTTCGCCTTCGATTTCCGCTCTAGGAGTAAGGGCTGCTACTGAATCAACAATAATAGTATCAATTATTTTAGAACGTACTAGATTTTCTAAAATATTAAGCGCTTCTTCTCCGCTATTTGGTTGTGAAATTAATAAATCGGAAATTTTTACTCCTATTTTCTGCGCATAATCAGGGTCAAGGGCATGTTCGGCGTCAATAAAAGCTGCTTTGCCGCCTTGTTTTTGTGTTTCGGCAATGGCATGCAAGGCTAAAGTACTTTTGCCGCTCATTTCTGGTCCAAAAATTTCCACAATTCTTCCTCTAGGAAAACCGCCGACTCCTAAGGCTGAATCTAGCGAAAAAGAACCAGTGGAAATTGTTGCTATGTTAACTTTTTTAACATCTCCTAGCCTCATTATTACGCCTTCGCCAAATTTATCCTGCAATGACTCTAGAAGTTTGTCTATATCTTCTTTTTTTTCGGTATTTTTTTGTTTTGACATAGTATTAATTCAAAGAAAATGTAAATATCAAGATATGCAATGACGATGTAAAATGTTTTAACTTAAATCATTTTGAAGCTTTGAATTGTTGTTTTAATCTTTAAATTTTAAATTTACTGCGGCTGATATATTATTTGCTTAATGATTTTTGTTTCTTTTCCTAATAATTTTTTAACTTTAAATTCAATTGTGTTAATGCCTGGTTGAAGAAAAACTTCTTTTTTAAATTGATAGTCATCTCTAATGAAGACATTTTCATTATTAATAGTTAATTTATTTTGATTGTCGGTTTTGCCGCTTAATTTGAAGTTTGGTTCGTTTACAATAATTGTTGAAAAAGCTGGATTGACAATTTTAATTCTAGCTGTTCCTATAAAATTGTCAATTTGTGAAATTGAATAAACTATAATTAAAGTTGCAATAAATCCAAAAATAAATATTCTTTTTTTTAGGGGTTTGATTAGAAAACGATTAATAGGCAGCTTATCTTTTGCTCCGGAAATTTTAATATTTTCATTTTTATATGTTTGCCAAAGCGCTTCTCCATCAATTTTTAAAACTTCGGCAATTTTCATTATATATCCGCGCGTGTAAGGAGATGATGGTAATTTTTCAAAATCAGCTTCATAAAGAGCCGTAAGATATATTTCTGGAATATTGGTTAGTTCGGACAATTTTTCAAGCTTCAAGCCGCGAAGATCTAAGGCTTCATGAAATATCTTAGTTAAGTTTTTTGAAGAATTGTCAGTCATAGATAAGTTATTATAAACTATAAATTCTAAATTTAAAAATTAGAAATTTTCTCAAGATATACTTCCCTTGGCTTGGCTCCTTCGCCTGGTCCGATAAATCCTTTTGATTCCATTATGTCAAGAAGTCGGGCGGATCTGGCATATCCAATTTTTAAGCGACGCTGAAGTAGTGAGGCAGACGCTTTTTCAGCTTCTTTTACAATATTTATTGCTTCGTCAAGTAGTTCATCTTCTTCGTCATTTTTAATATAATTGTCAAAAATAAGATTATTATTTTTTTCGTTTTCTAATTTTAATATGTCTTCTGTTGGTTCTGTTGTTTTGTTATTTTCTTTTATGAAGTTAACTACTTTGTTAATTTCATCTTCAGACAGATAAGCGCCTTGAATTCTTTTTGGTTTTGAAGATTCCGAAGAGCTAAAAAGCATATCGCCCCCGCCGAGCAATTTTTCTGCCCCAGAAGAATCAAGAATAGTTCTTGAATCAACTTGACTAGGCAGTTTAAGGGCAATTCGTGAAGTAATATTAGCCTTAATAAGGCCGGTGACTACTTCTATTGAAGGTCGTTGGGTGGAAACAATTAAATGAAGTCCAGTGGCACGGGCCATTTGAGCTAATCTCACGATAGAGCCCTCAACTTCACGGCCATAATTAATCATTAAATCGGCTAATTCGTCAATTATTATTAATAAATAAGGCATTAGCTCATCGGGTGATTTTTTATTATAAGCTTGAATGTCTCGGCAGCTGTTATTGAGCAATAATTCATAACGTCGTTCCATTTCTTGGACAGCCCATTTAAAAACGCCAATAGCTTTTTTGGTTTCAATAACCACTGGAGCAATTAAGTGTGGAATATCTTCGTAAATAGAAAGCTCCACTCGTTTAGGGTCAATTAAAATTAATTTTAAGGTTTCTGGAGAATTTTTATAAAGAAGTGATATGATAAGAGAATGAAGAACGATTGATTTACCAGAACCTGTACTTCCGGCAATTAAAAGATGGGGCATTTTATCAATATTTGAAAAAATTGGTTCGCCGCTTACATCTCGTCCTAAAACAAAGCTTAATAGTCCTGAATTGGTAAATTCTGGATAAGTGATTAAACTTCCTAATCGAACTAAAGCAGCGGTTTTATTTGGCATTTCAATGCCTACTAAAGCTTTTCCTGGGATTGGCGCTTCAATTCTAATTGGATGCGCGGCTAAAGCTAACGCTAAATCTTGGTTAAGCGCTAAAATTCGTGATAATTTAATGCCTTCAGCCGGTTTAAGAGTATAGCGAGTTACTTTTGGTCCGATATTTATTTCTCCCATTTCTACGGGCATGCCAAAACTATCTAAAGTTCTTTTAATAATATTAGCATTTGCTCGAAGGTCGCCGGCACTTGGTTTTTCAATTGATGATCTGAGTAAATTAAGCGGCGGGAAAATATATTGATTATTAATTATTGATTTTTGACTTTTAACAATAGTTTCAGGCTTTGGCATTGATTTTTTGTTAGGGGTTTCTTTTTCAATTTCTTCTTCATCTTTTCCTTCTTCATCTTTTCCTTTTTCATCTTTTTCATTCGTTGCTTCTTCTTTGCTAGTTTCGCTTATTTCTGATGGTTCTTGATATTCTTCTTGTTTGTCTTTTTTGAGTTTTATTAATTTTTGAATTTTAATAGGGATATTAAGAGTGATAAGCAATGAGATAATGATAATAACAATGACAATGACTAATGAGGCGGTATAACCGAAGGGAATTTCTAATAATCCAATTATATTTCCAACTAGCCCTCCTTTGTTTTGAAAAATTATATCAATTAATCCAAGTCCTGAAAGAATAAAAAAAATCGCGCCGATAAAAGTAATTTGATAAATTTTTTTACGTTCAGAAAAGATAAAAACACCAGCTATTAGTAAAAAAATTATTGGCAGGAGATAATATCCTAAGCCAAATAATTTTTCAAAAATTTCATAAATAAAATTACCTACTGGTCCGGCACCTTGAAAACTGGCTAAAATAAAAATTACGGCAATTCCTAGAAATACAATTGCCCAGATACTTTTTTTCGTTTCAGGGTGAAGATGGTAATTTTCTGACTTAGTTGTTTCTTTTTTAATGTTTGGAGTTTTTATTTTTTTTATTTGCGGCATTTTCTTTGATTAAACACTAAAATAAGTTAAAATTCAACTATGGATAATATTTTTCGCGCTTATGATATTAGAGGAAAGTATCCAGATGAAATAAATGAAAAAATTGTTGAAAAAATTACTCAATTTCTTGGGCGATATTTTGCATTAAAAATCAAAAACCAGCAGTTAAAAGCTGTCATAATTATTGGCTACGACGCTCGTTTAAGTTCGTTACGGCTTTATCGCGCGGCGATAAAAGGCATTAAGTATTCTGTTCGACTTCATTGCAATAAAGTCGTTGCAGACGGGCTTGCCCGCAATGCTCCGCATAATGATGCTAGCAGGTATGCAGATATTAAGATTATTAAAGCGGGAATGATAACAACGCCAATGCTTTATTTTTTGGTAAACGAATTTAATGCTGATGGCGGGATAATGATTACGGCTTCACATAATCCAAAAGATTATAATGGATTAAAAATAGTTGGCAAAAAAGTGGTTCCAATAAACGGAAAGGAAATTTTAAAAATAATGAATAATGAATAATGAATTACATTAAATTATATCTTAATTTTCTTAAGAAGTTTATAAATCCTCAGCGTAAATTAAGAGTGATTTTTGATTGCTCCAATGGTGTTTCTGGCTTAGTTGTTCGGCGATTACAAGCTAAAAATTTAAAATTTAAAATTATTAACGGAAAGCCAGATGGTAATTTTCCGGCCCATGGACCGGATCCTTTAAAAAAAAATGCGACTAATAGTTTACAAAAAATGGTTTTTTGTCAAAAAGCCGACTTTGGGGTTGTTTTTGATGCTGATGGCGACAGGGTATTTTTTATTGACAATAAGGGGAGATTTGTTGACCAGGACGTAATTACTAGATTACTTATTTGGCATTTAAATCCAAAAAAAATAGTGATTAGCGCAAATATGGGTTGGCTCATTAAAAAATTTCAAATTCCAATTATAATCTCTAAAACAGGGCATTTTTATATAAAAAAGTTGATGCAACAGAAAAATGCGGACTTCGGAGCGGAACGATCGGGTCATTATTATTTTAAAAAATTTTTTTATGCTGACTCTGGAATTTTAACAGCTATTGAAATAATTAATGCTGTTTCAAGGTTGCCTTATAGTTTGGCTGATTTTGTTGATTTATTGCCACAATATTATCGTTTTAGTGAAGTAAATATCAAATACCAAGCATCAAATATCAAGCGTCAGGAATTATTTAAAAAAATTGAAAAAAAATATAAAGAAGAGGCAAAAGAAATCTCATATATTGATGGTTTAAGTATGGTATTTAATGAGCATTGGTTTAATATTCGTTTTTCAAATACTGAGTCGTTAATTCGTTTGAGCATAGAAGCTAAAAATAAAAGAGTTTTACAAAAAGAAAAGAAAAAATTAATAAGAATTTTAAATAAACTAATTTTTGACAATTTTTGATTAAAAGAGTATCTTAAAATATAAGAATTGTTAACGTTGTTTATATTTTGGTCATAAGATTTAAGGATGGTTAATTTTTAAAAATTAAATTATTATTGCATTTGTTATTTTGAGAATGGAATCTTAATAATCTTTGCTTTCCTTGTTATTGCAATTAAAAATTTATTTATGAATAATTTATTTAATAGTTCTTTTGGTTTAAAAATGACAGTTAAGCAGGTAGTAGAAGAAATTATTAAGTTTATGAAAGTTGATCAACAGAAGCGATACAAGGTTCTTATTGGCACTGATTCAGAGCGATATAACGGGGTAATGGCTGATTTTGTGACTGCTATAGTTGTGTATCGTATTGGCAATGGCGGTCGTTATTTTTGGCGTCGAGTCGGGCCTGCTAAAATTTATACTCTTCGCGATAGAATTATTCAAGAAGTTTTATTTTCTATTGATACTGGTAAAGAAATTTTATCTATTTTAAAAAATTTTGATACTTCTGACTGGGATTTTGAAATTCACGCTGATATTGGTGAAAATGGTGAGACAAAATCAATGATTCAGGAAGTTGTAGGGATGATAAGGGCGAATAATTTTGAAGCTCGAACCAAGCCAGAAAGTTACGCTGCATCAAAAGTGGCAGATAGGCATATTTAAATGTTGTGTAATTAAAAATTAAAACATTATTATGTCTGTTATCTTGGTGATTAAAATTAAGATGACTTTAAAAAGTTATTATTAAAAGAGATATTATGAGCAATAAGATAGTCATTATTGGCGTTGGGAGAATTGGGCGAGCAATTGAGAAAATTCTTCAAAACAAATCAGAGCCAGGGATAATAATTGAACTTTGGGATAAAGATCTTTTCAAAGTTTTAAATCAAAAACCATTGGCAAAAATTGTTCCTTTAGCAGATTTTTTGTTTCTTTGTGTGCCTACGAACGTTACTCGAGAAATCCTATCTTCAATATTGCCTTATTTAAATAAAAAAACATTAGTAATTTCTCCTTCTAAGGGCATTGAGGAAAACACCCTTAAAACCGTTGCTGATATTTTAGAAGAATTACTCCTTAATAAAGCTCAGTACGCGCTTTTGTTTGGGCCAATGTTAGCTGAGGAACTGGCAAAAGGAATAATTGGAATTGGGGTGGTAGCGATTAAAAAACAAGAAGTTTTTACCAAAATAGAGACTCTTTTTATTAACACTAATCTTTTGCTTGAATATTCTTTAGATGTTCGAGGCGTAGCATTAGCTGGAGTTTTAAAAAATATTTATGCTATCGGCTTGGGAATAAGCAATAGCCTTGGATTGGGAGGAAACTTTAAAGGATGGTTGATTCAGAAAGCAGCAAAAGAAATGGCAGAAATTATAGAATTATTAGGAGGAAAAAAAGAAACAGCTCTTGGTTCTGCTGGCTTAGGCGATTTAGTAGCGACTGGTTTTAGCGTTTATTCTTATAATTATCAAGTAGGCGAGGAATTAGCAAAAACAGGTAAATGCTTGCCAAAAAGCGAGGGACTTATTTCTTTGCCTTCTATTCTTAAATTATTAGGCGAAAATAATATTTATAAATTTCCTTTTTTTCGGGCGTTAAAAAAAATAATCTTTGACAATCAAGATGCTAAAGTAATTTTTGGAGAATTATTGCAAAAAAGAGAGAGATAATTGACTACAATTAAAATTATTTATATATTTTATATTCTTTTTCTTGTTTTGAGTGGGCAGCGTTATTGTCAAGTACCCCTTTTTTAAACACCTAGTCTTATCTCTCTTCCTTGTCTAT
>CAYNMK010000025.1:0-8710 GCA_964398445.1 uncultured Candidatus Saccharibacteria bacterium
GTTGCACTATTTCCTTGAATGTAGCCATTGAACTTATTCATATAACGCCACGTTTCTTTGATTATTTTAATGCGCATGATATTCTTTGTTTAATGTTTAAATCAAAAATCGTTGTTATTCTCGGACATACAGCCTCTGGCAAATCGGATTTAGCGGTAAAAATCGCGAAAAAATTCAATGGTGAAATTATTTCAGCTGATTCACGACAGATTTATAAAGGACTAGATATCGGCTCTGGCAAAGTACCAAGGGATAAAACCCCTAAATTCTATATTCTAAATTCTAAATTCTATATATACAAAGGAATTGAACATCATCTTTTAGATGCAGCTTCGCCTGAAAAAACATTTACGGTCGCGCAATATCAAAAATTAGCAAAAAAAGCGATAAAAAATATCTTTAAAAAGGGGAAAATTCCGATTATTTGCGGTGGTTCAGGGCTTTATATTGACACTTTGATTTATGACTATCATTTACCAAAAATACCGCCCCAGCCGAAATTAAGAAAAGAATTAGAAAAAAAATCTACCAAAAAACTTTTCCAACAACTTAAAAAATTAGACCCGCAACGGGCGAAAAACATTGACAGAAACAACAGGCGGCGATTGATTAGGGCGCTGGAAATCTGTATATCAACTGGAAAGCCGGTGCCGTCGTTAAATAATGCCCGCGTCAATCCGCTTTCAATCCATCCGCGTGAACCCGCAAATCAGCGCGAATCCGCTTCTATATTAAAAATAGGTATTAAAAAAACGCCAGAAGAATTAAAAAAAAGAATAGAAAAACGAGTTAATCTAATGATTAAGCTTGGACTTATTAATGAGACTAAAAAATTAATAAAACAATATTCGCCTACTACGCTGGCGCTTGATTCAATCGGCTACAAAGAAATCATAGATTATCTTCAAAATAAAACCTCTCTAAAAGAAGCTATTAATTTAATTAAAAAAAATACCCGTCAATACGCCAAACGGCAAATGACTTGGTTTAAAAAAGATAAAAATACTCACTGGCTCACAAAACCTACTTCCGCAATTCCTCTTGTAAAAAATTTCTTAAAGTATCAGGATTAGCCTGACCCTTTAATTTGCCCATTGCCTTGCCGAAAAGAAACTGCAAAACATTTTCTTTGCCTTTTTTATAATCATTAATTGCTTTTGGATTATCATTTATCACTTCCTGAGCTATCTTTTTGATAACTTCTTTGTCAGAAACCTTGCTTAATCCTTTTTCTTTAATAATCTGCCGTGGGTCAAGTCCGCTTAAAGACATTTCTTTTAGTATGTTCTTTGTAAGGCGGCTGGTAATTTCCCCGTTAACAATTAACACCATTAAATCAGCAAAATTTTCTGGAGTAATGTTTATTTCTTTAATACTCACTTTTTTTTCATTTGCCAATCCTCTTAAATCGCTTGTTAAATAATTAAATAAGGATATTATTGCCCCTTCTTTTTCTTCTAACTTTTTCTTTCCTGAAAATTCTTCTAATAATTCTGATACTGATTCCTCAAAATAACCCGCCATTAATTTATCAACAACCAAAGCATCAGCTTGCTTAAAAGATAATTTATATTCATTTATAAATCTTTGACGCTTATTAAGCGGCAATTCCGGAATTTCTGATTTTAACCTTTTAATATCAATGAAGCTTTCCGAATTTTCCTCAAATGAACTCAAACTATTCTCAACTATTTGAGACATACTTGATTTAATTTGAGAATTATTCGAAAGATTTATAATTGGTAAATCAGGTTCAGGAAAATAACGATAATCATGCGCTTCTTCTTTGTTGCGCTGGCTAATAGTAATTTTTCTATTTTCATCCCAGCCCCGAGTTTCGTGTATTACTAGCTCACCTTTCTCTAAAACTCCGGCCTGTCTTTTAATTTCATAGTTAATTGCTTGTTCTACTGCCCTAAACGAATTTAAATTCTTTATTTCAACCTTTATTCCAAGTTTTGAATTTAAAATTTGAGATTTTAAATTTATTCCAGATTTCAGATTTCGAATTTCAAATTCAAGTGGAAACAAACTTATATTTGCTTCCACTCTCATCTGCCCTTTTTCCATATCTGCGTCAGAAATTTCCAAATAACGCAATATTAACTGAAGCTCTTTTGCAAAATTAACTGCTTGTTTCCCGTTTTCTATTGCCGGCTCAGTTACTAATTCTATTAAAGGCACTCCTGCTCTATTAAAGTCAACCATACTATACGATGACCCTTGGCAATAACTATGACTTAATTTGTCATTGTCATTGTCATTGTCATTGTCATTGTCATTGTCATTGTCATTGTCATTGTGCAATAAACGGGCAGCGTCTTCTTCAAGATGAATACGTTTAATTTTTATGCCATTAAGTTCTCCACCAATAACAAATGGCTGGTCAAATTGAGATATTTGATATCCTTTTGGCAAATCTGGATAAAAATAATTTTTACGATCAAATTTGCTTATTTTTGGAATTTCAGCATTCAGCGCCATTCCCAATTTCAAAACTACTTCAATAGCTTTTTTATTAATAACTGGCAAAGTTCCCGGGTGACCAAGACAAATTGGACAAATATTTACATTAGATTCTCTCAAATTTTTCTTGAATGAGCTTAATTTAATTCGGGAATTATTCAAAAAAACAACATTAAGACAACCGCAAAACATCTTGGTGCGAGTTTTTGGCTCAATATGAATCTCTAGGCCGATTACAGGAATATAAACCATATCACAATTATATAAATTTTTAAGCGGAAACGCAAAGACTTAACTTTAATAAGACTTACGCGTTTGCTGTCATTCTTTTCTCATCCTGAGGCGAGATAAAAAAAATAGAGACCCGCTCTCTATTTTTTTTATGCTGAGCGAAGCAAAATATTCAAAATAACAATGAGCAAAAACAGGCAACGTAATTCAAGTATAAAATAAAAATACCGCTTGAATTTTATATCAAGCGGCATATTTTTTATACATACCTGCATCTAACCTAAAATGCAGTTCCTCCCATTTTCTTTTGCCATATAAAGCAGACGATCTACCTTATTGACAAAATCTTCAAAAGTTAATTCGCCTTTAAAGTTTATTAGTCCACCACTAATAGTGCAACTAAAGGGCCTATTATGATCATGGCAAGTGAAAATTTCTTCGGCTATTTTCTTTTTAATTCTTCTAGAGACAATTATCGCCTCCGGCTTTTCCGTCTGAGGGAAGAATACTAAAAACTCTTCTCCTCCATATCGGCAAACGACGTCAATTTCCCTCACCGAACAAGAAACTAAACTACCTATTTTTTTTAAAACCATATCTCCGGTTATATGACCCATTAAGTCATTAACTCTTTTGAAAAAGTCTAAGTCAAAAAATAGGGCAAAAAAAGACTTTCCAGACCGAATCGAACGCCTAACTTCGCGTTCATAAATTTTTTTAATTATTTCCCTGTTGACAATTAATCCAGTTAAAGGATCTATAGCAACCTTTTTTTCCAATTCTTTTATTTTGGCCTTAAGATTACTATTTGCAACCTCCAGCCCCTTAATCTTTCTGTTCAACTTATGTAATTCATTTTCCTTCATTGCTTCCCCCTTTTTTTATTTTATTTTCAAATACTTATTTTAACTTATCATATTAACTTCTTAAACTGCTGTTGATATATTAGCATATATTTTGTGAAATTGTCAAATTTTAATCCAATAACGAATAAAAAAATACTAATATAAATACTAGTATTAATTCAGGGGTAATATCTTATTTCAATCCAACTTCTAATCCAAACATCTCAAGAATTTTTCTGTAGCCAGCATATTGGAACGAAGATATAAATTACCGAGTAAGGAGGAAAGAAGTAGGAAAATGTCGCTGTTTGAATCCCGAGCCCGTTAGATAAATATCTAATGGGCGAGGTTGAGTTCGATATTTTCCGTTACTTCTTGCGACGAACGAGGATAATTTATCTGAGTGGAAACCGCTGGCGAGAAAAATTATAGAGATGTTTATTACTCCACCTCTATTCCCATTGACTTTGCGGTACCTTTAATAATCTTAATTGCCGCTTCAGTATCATTCGCGTTTAAATCAATCATTTTCTTTTCAGCAATTTCTCTGATTTGGACCTTAGTTACTTTACCAACTTTATTTTTTAACGAATCACTTGAGCCCTTTTCAACGCCAGCCGCCTTTCTTAATAAATCTGAAGCTGGTGAAGTTTTTAACTTAAATTCAAAAGTTCGATCTTCAAAAACCGTAATTTGAGCCGGAACGATGTCAGTTCCCATTTCTTTTGTAGCGTCATTAAATTGCTGACAAAACTGCTGAATATTAACCCCATGCTGACCCAAGGCAGGGCCTACTGGAGGAGCCGGGTTTGCTTTGCCAGCTGGGATCTGTAATTTTAGGGTTGTTTTTATAGGCTTAGACATAGTTTAATTAAATCTTCTGCACTTGCAATAAATCCAATTCTACCGCTGTTTCACGACCGAAAATCAGAACCATCACTTTAACTCTACCATGTTCTTCGTCAATATTAGAAATTTTACCGTCACAATCCTTAAATGGTCCATCAGTTATCTTAACTGTCTCGCCCTCTTTAAATTCAATTTTAAATTTCGGCTCTTCCTCGCTTATTCTCAACATCAATGACTTAACTTCATCAGATGAAAGTGGCGTCGGTTCAGTATTGTCAGCGCCAACAAATCCAGTTACTCGCGGCGTATTACGGACAACATACCAAGAATTCTCATCCATCAACATATGAACTAATACATAGCCAGGATAAATTTTTTCTTCAACAGTTTTTCGTTTGCCGTTTTTTATCTTAATTTTTTTCTCTTTCGGAACAATAACATTAAAAATTTTATCATTCATTGCCAAAGAGTCAATTCTTTGCTTTAAATAACGAGATACAGCATCTTCGTATCCAGCATAAGTATGAACTGCATACCAATGGCGCTCACTGTTATTAATTTCTAATTTATTTCTTTTTGGGACGCTCTCTTGAGCGCTCTCTTTTTTTATATTTTCTTCTGCCATATTCATTGAACCTACTATTATTTTTTAAATAAAAAACTCTTTTAATAAAGCCGTGAATAAAGAATCTAAAACTCCTAAAAACATTGCCATAATCAACGAAAAAATAATTACAACCAAAGTAAGGCGAGCTGTTTCTTTTTTTGTTGGCCAATTAACCCGATGAAATTCTTGAATGGCTTCCTGAAGATATGATTTAAGACGATGGAACATACTAATAAATATGCGAATATATGCTAATTATATGCGAATGAAAATAATTTACCATAGAATACTTAGATTAGCAAGTTAAATTTGCATAATATTCGCAAAAATTCGCACCAGTCATTCGCATAACGTTAAACGTCAAGATTTTTAACCATTGTAGCGCGACTTTGAATAAAATGACGCCGCGGCTCAACTTGCGTGCCCATTAAAATATCAAATATTTTATCAGCTTCTTCAGCATCCCTAAAAGTCACTAACTTTAATATTCTAGTTTCCGAATCCATTGTTGTTTCCCATAGCTGATCAGGATTCATTTCGCCAAGACCTTTATATCTTTGAATGCTGATTTTTATCAACCTTGCTTCTTCATTGTTAATTTTTGATTTTTGAGGTGGATTTTTGATTTTTTGAAATTTAGAAACTACCTCTTGTTTCTGCAATTCAGTATAAGCATATTCTATCTCTTTTCCTGACTGAATTCTATATAGTGGCGGCTGAGCAATATAAAGATGGCCACTTTCAATAATAGAGACAAAATAGCGGTAAAATAAAGTAAGTAACAAAGTTCTAATATGCGAGCCATCAACATCAGCATCGGTCATTAAAATAATTTTATGATAACGAAGCTTTGAAATATCAAACTCCTTGCCAATCGCAGTGCCAATGGCAATTACCAAAGAACGAACTTCTTTATTCGCAAGCATTTTATCAACTCGCGCCCTTTCAATATTAAGAATTTTGCCACGCAACGGAAGAATCGCTTGAGTTCGACGATCGCGAGCCATTTTGCTGCTATTATGAACGAACACGCCGCTGGCTAAAGCAAAATTATGAGTTTTAGGAACTTCAATGTCATAAACATCAATTCTATCCTTTAATAAAATAATTGTTTTTACGCGATGGTTATAATTCAAAACCGCCTCTTTTAATTTTTCTTCACTTCCATTAAAAAATCTTTGGCAAATTGTATCGTACCTAATAAGAGTTTTGTCGTTTTTAAGTCTTCTAATTCGATTATAATTTTTATTGCTAATTGAATTAGTTTCTTGATAAATACTGTGTAAAACTTCTAATGCCCTTTTTAAATAAGTCTGATTATAAGCTTTTATTCTCTTTTCTCTAAATTCTGATGTCCATTGCTTTTTTGTTATTTCTGACCGCCATTTCCGCAAATTCAAATCAAGCCACTGTTTCTTGGCTATAACAGAAAGTTGTTTTCTTTTTTCGGGATGTTTCTCAAAATAATCTTTAACTCGTCTTGCTTGCTTGTTTTTATTTTCAATATTACTCCAATACATTTTTTGAGCATCATTAAGATGTTTACTATTTTTTTCTCTGTACTCAGAATTATTTTTATAAAATTCTAAAAATTTCTGAGTCATATAATTTTTATATTCCTCGTTATGCCACTGCTTTTTTGCGTTTTTACTAAAAAGTTCCCTTTTTTCAAGACTTTTCTTGCGAGCTTTCTCTCTAAATACATCTGTTCTTTTTGTATTTATAGCTTTTATTTTAACATCGAGACGATGAAGAGTATGCTCTAAACGATCATAATGAAAATTCATATGCTGCTCATAAGAAACGCGCTGGATATTAATCGGATTATTATTCAATTTATTGAAATCTATATGATGGCGATGTTTTCCTGCAGAAGCTATATAAATCTTATTTCTGAGATTGAACATATCAGCTAATATATGAGTATACATCCATTTCTTAGCTTTAGGATCAAAAACCATTTCGTAACCATCTAAACCATATTTACCTTCTCTCTTTGACATTCTTCTATAAAGAGGAGCGAGGCTACACTTGGAGGTTAGTTTAACAGCAGGAATATAACTACCATCAACTAATCTAAATAAATGATCGGATGTGCATATAAGTTCTTCTTTATTATCTAAAATAATCTTAATAACCTTTGTGTTTTTTCTAGTTATTCTTGGACTTAATATAGGGGCAATACCAATATGCCCATTTTCATACATAGTATAACAATAATTTTTCTTGCCTTTTTTATCTTCTTTTGCTAATTCTTTAAAAGTTAAATTTCGTCCATCAGTTAAAGCAACTTTGGTGTTGCCGCTCCAACACCCGCCCGCAGAATCTCCTTCAACTATAAATAATTCTGATTCCGAGGCATTGCGACTTGAGCAATCAGCCAATTTGCCAGGTAAAGTCAAGCCCTCTAAAACGCCTTTTCGCAAAACCGTCTCCCTTGCCGCTTTTGCCGCCTTTCGCGCCTTAGCCGCCAGCAAACACTTTTCAATAATAGGCCTAGCCTCACCAGAGCGCTTCTCTAAAAATTCTTTTAATGATTCATTAATTACTGATTCAACTGCTGTTCTGGCTTCGGGATTGCCTAATCGCGCTTTAGTTTGGCCTTCAAATTGCGGCTCTCTAAGTTTAACAGAAACAATAGCTGTTAATCCTTCACGAACATCATCGCCAGTTAAATTATCGTCTGATTCCTTAAGATAATTATTAGACCTAGCATAATCATTTAATGTTCTCGTAATCGCGGAACGAAATCCTGTGATATGCGTTCCGCCATCAGGGGTATAAATATTATTAGCAAATCCCAATTCTTTAGTTTCAATTTCCTGATTGTAAACAAAAACGCTTTCAACTTCGATATCATTAAAATTCTTATGAGCATAAAAAAAATCTTTTTGAATAGAATTATTGAAACGATTTAAATATCTAATAAAAGACAACAAGCCGCCTTCAAAATGAAAAGCGTAATAAAAAGGCTCATCATTTCTTTCATCAATAATCTCAATTTTTACTCCCTTATTTAAAAAAGCTTGTTGACGCAAGTGATCTAAAATCTTTTTTTGATCAAATTCAATTTTTTGAAAAATTTTCGGGTCAGCGCTAAAAATTACTTTTGTTCCGGTCTGCGCGCATTTCCCTTCTATTTTTACTTTATATTTTGGCTTGCCATAATGATATTCCTGGGCATAAAGATTTCCGCCACGACAAACTTCAACTCTCATCCATTTTGATAAAGCATTAACAACTGAAATACCAACGCCATGAAGTCCGCCAGCAACCTTATAAGATTCACCGCCAAATTTCCCGCCAGCATGAAGAGTGGTCATTACGGTTTCCAGGGCCGATTTTTTAGTCTGAGGATGAATATCAACTGGAATTCCGCGCCCATCATCAGAAACAACTATTTGACTATCTTTAAGCAATTCAATTTTAACGCTCTTTGCAAAACCAGCCATTACCTCATCAATGGAATTATCCAAACATTCCCAAATTAAATGATGCAGACCATCAGGACCGGTAGTGCCTATATACATTCCCGGTCTCTTTCTAACAGGATCCAAGCCTTCTAAAACATAAATATCCTTAGCATCATAAGAAGCATTATTCTGCTCTGCTTTTTGAGATTTTTCAGTCATAAATTTAAATACCCTTTGACGAATATTATAATTATCTTTGAATTATATCAAAAAATAAACATAAAAACAACGGGCGCGTC
>CAYNMK010000026.1:0-8289 GCA_964398445.1 uncultured Candidatus Saccharibacteria bacterium
CCCTATATCCTATATTCTATATTCTAATCCCTCGTCGTATTATCCCTAAATTCTATATTCTAAATCCTATATTCTTAAGTTATTACCATGACGCTTTTTTCATGCCTGGTATTTCCCTATTACTTACCATTTCCCTAAAACAAATACGACAAATGCCAAAATCGCGAAAATATCCATGTTTTCTACCGCAACGAAAACACCTCATTACAATTCTGGTAGAAAATTTTGGCTTCTTTTTTGACCTAGCTATTACTGATTTTTTTGCCATATAATATATTTGAACTACAAAATGCTTATTTTACGCCTATTGTCCTGAAAACAAAGTTCAAAAATCTTTGTTTTCTCTGTTGTTTTGAGCTAAAGACGAAAAATCTCATTTTCAATAGATATTATGAGATTTTTTTTTGCAAAACTCAGAATAATAAACTTAATTAGCCCAGAATAACAGATATACTTTATAATTTAAAAAAATAATAAATCCTAATGCCTAAATTTTAAGAACAAGTTTTAAGTTCTAGTTATTAAGATTTAAGATTTCTTTATCGGCAATCCTAGTTGCCGATAAAGCTCTATTGCTTCTTCTCTTTTCTTAGCACTACTTACAATAGTGATTTCTAACCCAAAGTCAACCTTTGACGCCTCAAGATTAATTTCCGAAAAAACTAAATAATCTTTTAAGCCAATAGTTAAATTACCCATATTATTAATATTTTTAAGATTAATACCGCGAAAATCTCTAACTCGCGGCAAAGTAATTTTATTAAATCTTTCTAAAAAATCATACATCCTTTGGCGCCTTAAAGTTGTTTTTAGGCCAATAATTTGTCCCGCACGAATTTTAAATCCAGCAATTGATTTTTTAGCTACTGTTTTTAGCGGCCTTTGGCCTGTAATTAACGATAATTCTTTGATTATTTCCGGTAAAATCTTTTCTTCAAAATTTGCCCGCTGACTTAACCTTCCAACGCCTGCATTAATAACAATTTTCTGAAGCCGAGGAACTGCTAAGTTGTTTTTATAGCCAAATTCTTTTTTCATTTTATCTATTATTTCTTTATTATATTGTTCCTGCAAATTTACCATAAATATTTTTTATTTAAATTAAAAACGTAAAGATTAAAGTAACATTTCAATTATAGATTAGCTTTACATTTTTTACAGCTTCTAACCTTATTCTTATTGTCCAATTTATAACCAATTTTTGTATTTTTACCACAAGCCGAACAAACAACCATTGTGTTTGAAACATTAATCGGCCTTAAAACTGAAATCATTTGCCCTTTTTCTCCTTGTTTTTTAGGCTTAACTCGTTTCTTGTAAACATTTAATCCTTCAATCAAAATTGAATTTTTCTGAGAAAAAACTTTTAAAACTTTACCGGTTTTTTCTTTGTCTTTGCCAGTAATTATTTTTACTATATCGCCTTTATGAATTTTCATGGTTTTATTTTGCTATATTTCGCGTTTAATTTCGTGTAGATTCACTTCTAAATCAGTCAAAATTAAGAGTAAAAACTACGAATATCAGGCGAAATTTTGCAAAAATATAAATTATTAAACAATCTCTTTTGCCATAGCCACTATTTTTTCAAAGCCTTTTTCTTTTAATTCCCTTGGCACAGGGCCAAAAATTCTTGTTGCCTTCGGTTCTTTTTTGTCAACCAAAACCGCTGCATTTTCACTAAATTTAATATAAGAACCATCTTGACGACGGAAAGGTTGTCGCTGTCTTACAATTACCACCCTAACTATGTCCTTTTTCTTAACGGCTTTTCTCGGTTCGGCCACTCTTACCGAAGCAACAACAATATCTCCTATTCTCGCGTAACGCCTTCTAGTACCACCTAAAACTCTAAAAACCCTGACAACTTTAGCGCCAGAATTGTCCGCTACTTTTAATATTGATTGTTCTTGAATCATGAATTTAGGATTTAGGATTTAGAATTTAGGATTTAGGAAAGACATAGCGAGAATTTAGTATTTAGGATTTAGAATTTAGGGGAAATATAAATTAAAATTTATCCCTATATCCTATATTCTAAATTCTAATCCCTCGTCGTATTATTCCCTAAATTCTACCGCGCCCGACATCGCCTTGCAAAGTCAAGGCGGGCGGGTATTCTAAATCCTAAATTCTTTTAAGTATTTTCCATCGTTTATCACGGGAAATCGGTTTTGTTTCTTCAATAATAACCCTGTCTTCTTTTTTATATTCGTTATTTTCATCATGCGCCTTAAATTTCTTTATTATTTTATAATATTTTAAATATTGAGAATGTTTTTTAAGCCGCGTAACAGCTACAACCCTAGTTTTATTCATTTTGTCAGAAACTACTACCCCCTGAAAACGTCTCTTTATTTTATTGTTATTTGATTTATTTTGCATATTTATTATTTATAACCGTTAAAATTCTAGCAATCAATTTTTTAGTCGCTTTAATTTCTCTAATATTTTTTACTTTGCCAGCTGCCAAATTAAATTTTAACTTCCTCAAATTCTCGCAATAATCAGATAAATTTTTTTGAAGTTCCGACAATGGCTTATTTTTAAATTGTTGAGCTTTTTTAAATTTCATAATAACTATTTAGAAATAACTCTCGTCTTAATAGGCAACTTATAACCCGCTTTTCTTAATGCTTCCTTTGCTATCTCATCGCTTACTCCATCTAATTCAAATAATATTCTTCCGGGCTTTACAGGAAAAACATAATGATCAACTGACCCCTTGCCTCCCCCTAAAGTTACTTCCGGCGGTTTTTTAGTTACTGGTTTATCTGGAAAAATCCTTATCCAAAGCTTCCCTCCTCTCTTGGTAAAATTAGTAATTACCCTTCTTGAGGCTTCAATTTGCCTTGAATTAATCCAAGCGCTTCCCAATGCTTGCAATCCAAAATTACCAAAATTCAAAAAAACACCGCGAGTTTCAACTTGACGCTTTCTTGACCTGCCCTTATGCCATTTTTTATGTTTAACCTTTTTTGGAATAAGCATGTTAAAAATGTAAAATGTAAATATTAATTTGAACCAATTTTATCAACGAATATTTCTCCTTTATACGCCCACACTTTTACTCCGACCGTTCCAAAAGATGTAAAAGCTGTAGCTTCGCCATATTCAATATTTGCCCGAAATTTTTGAAGAGGCATTCTACCTTTTCCCAAGTGTTCTCTTCGCGCAATTTCTGCCCCCCCTAATCTACCTGAAATTTCAATTTTAGCCCCTTCAATTTCCTTATTCTGCATAATTTGATCTAAATATTTTTTAATCGTTCGCCGAAATGGCAATCTTTTTTCCAAGTCCCAGGCAATATTTTGAGAAATCACCGAAACAGAAATTTCTGAACGTTTTAATTCTTCTATATTTAAATTTAAAGAAATAGGCTCAAAAATTTTGTTTTCTTTTCTTAATTTTTTTAATTTATTTTCCAATAATTTAATTAATTCTTCAATTCCTTTTCCTCCTCGTCCAATAATCAATCCAGGCCTGGCAGCTTTAATAAAAACTTTACAATTATTACCCATTTTTTCTATAATAATTTGATCAATGCCAGCCTTACCTATTTTTTCCATAATTATTTTTCTTAACAAAACATCCTCTTCTAAAGAAGATTTATAATTGGTTTTTTTAGGAAGCCAGCTTGCATTCCAAGCTTTAGTTATTCCAACTCTAAATAAATGCGGGTTAATTTTTTGTGCCAATTTATTTGACTCACGTCTTACAAACTATAACTTACAACAATAATATTTCTATATTGTATGAGTCGTTAGTCGTTAGTCGTTAATTATTTTAAATACTCTTTCTTCTAAACATTTTTTTAATAAATCCATGGGCCTTAGAAGGCTTGGTTTCAGTTTTTTCAGCTTCTACTCTTGGCGTTTCTTTTGGTTTTTCTTTTCCTGCTTCTTTTTGTTTTCTTATTTTTTCAAATTCTGATTTTTTAATTCTTTTAGGCTTAACAATATTAAATCTTGGCGATTTTAATTTATCCGACTCTGCTAAAATTATAGTAATATGACTACTCTTCTTTTGAATCATACTTGCTCTGCCGCGCGCCCTAGGCATAAATCTTTTTAACACTGGACCTTGATCCACTTTAATTTCTTTAACAAAAAGATGGCCAGCTTTCATTTGTACGTTATTCTTAGCATTAGCAATTGCCGAATACAAAAGCTTTAAAATTGGTTCTGCAGACTTCTGTGGACTTGTTAAAAGTCGCGCCTCTGCTTCATTGATTGATAATTTTTTAATCGTATTAGCAACTAAACGCACTTTTCTTGGCGCTATCTTTAAATATTTTAATTTTGCGATTTGTGTTTTCATTAAAATATATAATACAAATTTATACGAATTCGTGGTATTCGCGCACATTCATATATTCGCATTATGTTTTTGTTTTCTGCTCCATCGCTTTCTGTATTTTACCTCCATGTCTTACAAATTTTTTTGTCAACGAAAATTCTCCTAAACGATGCCCTACCATTTCTTCGGTGATTCTTACGGGAATAAAATCTTTACCATTATGAACGCCAAAAGTAAAACCAACCATTTCTGGGGCAATTTCAGAATTACGCGCCCATGTCTTAATAACTGTTTTATCGCCCGGCTTTAAATTAGCTATTTTTTTAAATAATTTTTCATAAACATATGGGCCTTTTTTGCTTGAACGTGACATAAATTTTAAACAATTAGTATCTGTATTGATACTACTTGTCATTATTTTCTCCTTTTAATTATCATCTTATTGCTCCATTTCTTTTTATTTTTTGTTCTCCGACCGCCAGTAACTTTGCCCCATTTTGTTTTAGGCCTTTTAGTGCCTCGTGGCGATCGTCCTTCGCCTCCGCCATAAGGATGGTCGCATGGATTCATCGCGGAACCGCGCACGGTTGGCCTAATGCCTAACCAGCGCGAACGCCCGGCTTTTCCAATAACTGTTAAATTATGATCCGAATTAGAAACTTGCCCTAAAGAAGCAAAATTCAAGGCGCTCACTTTTCTAACTTCACTTGACGATAATTTTAAATGAGTAAAATTATTTTCCTGAGCCAATACCTTGGCATAAGAACCAGCTGACCTTGCTAATTGTCCGCCCTTGCCTTTATTCAATTCAATATTATAAATTAAATAACCAACAGGAATATTTTTTAATTCCAATCGATTCCCTTCTTTATGTGGCGCACTTTTAGAAGAAATAATTTCATCTCCGACTTTCAAATTTTTTGAAGCCAAAATATATCTTCTTTCGCCATCACAATATAAAACAAGAGCGATAAAAGCGGTTCGGTATGGGTCATATTCCAATGATTCAACTTTTGCTGAAATATCAAGTTTATTTTGACAAAAATCAATAATTCTGTAAAGCTTTTTATTGCTGCCACCCTGATGACGCACAGTTATTCTGCCCTGATTATTCCGACCAGAATGTTTAGGCAACTTCTTTAATAATTTTTTAAATGGTTTATTACCACTTAAAATACCATAATTAACATTTGTAATTTGTCGCCGCGATGAAGTTGTTGGTTTATAATGTTTCATAATTCAAAATGCAAATATTAAAAATTGTCATTTTTCATTTTGATTTTTAATATTTGCATTCTTTATGTTGGTATTACATCAATTTTTTGCCCTTGTTTTAATGTTGCAATTGCTTTCTTATATGACGAAGTTCTACCAACAGATTTTCCCATTCGGCGCGACTTACCTTTTATATTTATAATATTAACTGAAACTACTTTTACTCCATAAATCAATCCAATTGCTTTTTTTATTTCAGACTTATTTAAATTTTTATCAACAACAAAACTATATTGCCCTAAATTAACTAAATTAACAGATTTTTCAGTAACCCAAATATACTTAACCATAGAAGCAGATTGATTCAAACGATAATGTGAACCAACACGAACGCCATCAACTTTAACTTGCTTCTCGGTATCTAAATCAACTTGCGTTTTATCTTTTTTTTCCTTTTTAAATTTGTTTAAAATATTCATTGCTTAACTTAATGTAACACTAACCTACAAATTTATACAAATGAGACAAATAATAATTTATAGATATTCATGACATTTGCGCGTATTCGTATATTCATATTATATTTTATAATGTTTCTCTATTTCATCTGCCGCTTCTTTTTCTAGAATAATATTTTTATATTTTAATAAGTCATAAACATTTAATGACTGAGGACTAATGGTATCTGTTTTTTTAATATTAGAAGCTGCTTGATGAATATTTTTATTAACCAAAGATAAAATTAAAATAACACTAGAACGTAGATCCAAAATATTCTTTAAATTCTGGGATAATTCTTTTGTTTTAATAGCAGTCAACTTTAATGAATCAACGACTTTTAATTCTTCATCTTTTAATTTTTTTGAAAGAACGCTAAAAACCGCCAATTGCTTCATTTTTTTATTTATTTTCTTTTGGAATTTTTTTTCTTTTAAAGGCCCATGCGTAACACCGCCGCCAATCCAAATTGGAGACCGCGTTGAACCATGTCTGGCTCTACCGGTTCCTTTTTGGCGCCAAGGCTTACGTCCGCCACCTCGAACTTCGGCGCGAGTTTTAGCATGCGCCAATTTCTGCCGTGAATTAGCAATTTGCGCCTGCAAAACCTGATGGACTAAATCAGAATTCCACTTTGCGTTAAATATCTTATCTGGCAAGTCCATAATGCCTACTTTTTTATTTTGTTTATCAAATATATCTACTTTCATAAGATTTAAGATTTAGGATTTTTTATCTCCCCTAAATTCTATATTCTAACCTCTTATTTCTAAAATTGTTCCTCTCATTCCCGGCACAGCTCCTTTAATGCTTAAAATATTATTCTCTTTGTCAATTCCTATTATTTTTAAATTTTTAATCGCTATTCTTTCTTGCCCCATCCGACCAGCCATTTTCTTGCCAGGCATTACACGTTGCGGCCCGGTGGAGCCAATTGAACCAGGCGCCCTTAAACGATCTTTTTGACCGTGACTTTTTGGTCCACCATGAAAACCATGTCGTTTTACCACGCCTTGAAATCCCCTTCCCTTGCTTAAACCACTTATTTTCACTTTATCTCCTTCTTCAAACTGACCCACATCAATAACATCACCCACTTTACAGCCAAATGCCAACTGCTGACCATTAACCAGCTGTTTAATTTTAAATTCTTTTAAATATCTAAAACCTTTGTTATTTAAATCTTGAAATTTAGAATTTGGAATTTTTGCAAGATGCCCTTTCATTGGCTTATTTAATCTTTTTTTTGTTGCATCGTATCCAATTTGCATTGCCTCATAGCCATCATTATTTTTCGTTCTTATTTGAATTATAGTTACTGGTCCAGCCTGAATAAGCGTAATCGGGATTATTTTGTCGTTCTTCCATGTCTGAGACATTTTCAATTTTTTGCCAAGAATAAATTTCATACTTAATTAAGCCAAACTATATATTACAAATAAAAATAAGGGATTCAGCCCCTCATTATTTAAAATGCATTAGCTAAATCTTTTAAGAAATTAATACTATTTTACGCTTAAAAATCAATTTAATCATTGATTCAAAATCTTATGTTAAAGTTAGCAAATATCATAATTTTTGTCAAATTATTGTATCCGTCCACAACATATTGGACTCTTGAGATGCTAGATTGCTGACAATGTATTGTATGGGTAATTTTTTGCAATTAGATTAGGAGGGTCTGACCCTACTATTGCATGTCATTTATCTAGGAGGGTCTGGAACCCTACTACTGACTTCACCCAAAGGAGGGTCAGACCATCCCCTTTTAATTTCCTGCCCGAGCGGGGTTGAACCCCGCTCGGGCAGGAAATTATCTTGCAAAAAAAAGCCGCCTCAGGGAGAGGCGGTTTTCGAATAATGACTCTTATTTTTTATAATGATTAGTAATTTTAAACACTTCAGCAGAACCGCCTTTAAGAAAAAACAAAGCGCGATATTTTTTATCAATTCTAAAAGAATAAATTCCGCGCCAACGCGGTTCTAAAAGCTCAATTTCAAGCGAAGGATAACGAATATCCATTTCAAAAAGGCGACTCGCTTTATCCCACTTTGTCTTGAGTTTGCGAACAATAAGATATTTTACGAGATCCTTTCTTAGTGGTTTTAATTTCATTTTTTGCATAAGAAGATTTTTTAAGACCGTCTTCCATGTCTGCTAAAAATTCTTTTGCGTATAAATTCGTCTCGCGAAAATCATTTACTACATCTTCTATGGGATCTTTAATCGCAAATTCAAATAAACGACTGGATAATTTTTTATAAGCGTTTGCTTGA
>CAYNMK010000027.1:0-7644 GCA_964398445.1 uncultured Candidatus Saccharibacteria bacterium
CCGTATGTTAATTGGTACGGACGGGTGTTGCAACTAATCCTTGAACTGGGGAATATAGAATTTAGGATTTAGCGTAAAGTGTGATATTATACTTACTATATGAAAAATATTGAGAAAATACTCCATTCTCTTGCCCATCTGCTTGCGATGGCAGTTTTGGGAAAATTTCCGAATACCAAATTAGGCATTGGACCTATTATTGAAAACGGATTCTACTACGACTTTGACATTATAGAAGCGGATAAACGCGGATTCTCCGACACTAAAGGCAGATTAACACGGATAACGCCCGACGACTTGCCGAAATTAGAAAAAAAAATGCGAGAGCTAATTAAACAAGATTTGAAATTCAAAAAAGAAGTTATTACTCTGGCTGAAGCAAAAAAAATTTTCAAAAACCAGCCATATAAACTGGAATTTGTGAAAGAGCTTCAAAAAAATAAAAAACCAATTACTATTTATAAAACTTTTACTCAACATCAGGGTAAATCAACCCAAAATCAGAATAAATCAGCGTTTATAGATTTATGCGCCGGTCCTCATATTAAATCAACCAACGAACTTAATTCGGACGTCTTTAAATTAACAAAAATCGCTGGCGCGTATTGGAAAGGCGACGAAAAAAATCAAATGCTTACCCGCATTTACGGCGTGGCTTTTGAAACGAAAAAAGAATTGGGCGAATATTTAGAATTGCAAAAGGAAATCGAAAAACGCGACCATAAAAAACTCGGGCCAAAGTTAGGTTTATTTATGTTCCATGAAACAGCGCCGGGAATGGTTTACTGGCTTCCAAAAGGATTATTTATTTTCAATGAACTGATTAATTTTTGGAGAAACGAGCACCAAAAACGCGGCTACCAAGAAATTAAATCTCCTTTAATCAATAAAAAAGAACTGTATGAAATATCCGGGCACTGGGAGCATTACCGTCAAGATATGTTTATTTTTAACACAAAAGAAAAAGAAACTTACGCGTTAAAACCGATGAATTGCCCGAACGCAATGGTGGTTTTTGACAGTCAAATCCGCAGCTACCGCAATCTGCCATTACGTCTTTCAGACACCGACGCTCTTCACCGCTACGAATTATCAGGAACATTAAACGGCTTGTTGCGAGTTCGCGAATTTTCTCAAGACGACGCGCATATTTTTATCTCTGAAAATCAGATTAAAGAAGAATATTTAAAAATTCTTGAAATTACCGAAAGATTTTATTCTATTTTTAATCTTGATTATTCATTTAGATTGGGAACAAGGCCCGAAAAATTTATGGGCGATTTAAAAACCTGGAATATGGCTGAAAAAGAACTTGAAAATATTCTTAAAAAATGCGGAAAATCTTATACTATTTCAAAAAAAGACGGAACATTTTATGGACCGAAAATTGATATTCTTATGAAAGACCTATTGGGCAGAGAATGGCAAATGGGGACGATTCAACTTGATTTTCAAATACCAAAAAGATTTAAATTAAAATACATTGATAAAAACGGCAAAGAAGAAACGCCGATCGTTATTCATAGAGTAATTTACGGCTCATTAGAACGTTTTATTGGAATTTTAATTGAACACTTTGCCGGAGCTTTTCCAGTGTGGCTATCCCCTATTCAAGCAATCATAATTCCAATATCGGAAAAATTCGCAGATTACGGTAAAAAAATAAATTTAAAATTACTTGAAAACGGAATTCGCGCGGAAATTAGCGATGACAATGAAACTCTCGGAAAAAGAATACGCGAAGCTGAACTGCAAAAAATCCCGTATGTTTTGGTTGTCGGAGAAAAAGAAATAAAAAACAAAAGCGTTAATATCCGCCACTACAGCCGCGGCCAAGAAGGCGAAATTAAAACCGAAAAAATAATTGAAAAAATAAAAAAAGAAATTGAAAACAAAGTTATATAATTAAAATGATTTAACCGCAAAAAATCAGTTTTTTTGAATAATACGAATACATTGAACCGGGCAGATATTAACCGCTTTCTGGTGGCAACTGACTTTTCTCACAATTAATTCCATATTTTTTGTTTTTGAATTCAATTTTGAGCCTAAAAGATCCACTTTACCGTCATCACATATTTTCCAATATTTCTGGCATACAAAAACGCAAGAACCACAACCTATGCATTTTTGACGCTCTTGAATAATTTTCATTGTATTTTTAAAGATTTTTGATAAATTTTATAAATAAGATTTTTTAACTCAGAAAATTTGCGATCCGACATTTTAAAAAAATGATAATAATGGATAATGTGATCATAATTAAATAAAATTCCATTGGCTAGTTTATCATCGCCAAGATGCCTAAAAATAAAAGCTAAATCAATCCAATTATCTAAATTTTGAGGATTTAAATTAACGCACTTCAAAAAGTACATTTTGGCTTTTTTAAAATCCTCTTTAATGTAGCAAAGATAGCCAGCCAACGCCAAAAAGGTTTCATCAGTATTATTTTTTTGGTTAACTAAAGAAAAAATTTTTTTAGAAAGTTGATGAAATTTATTTGCTGATACAACGGCTCCAGTGTCAATAACTGGAGAAGGAAGGCCAACTCTTCCTACTGCTGGGATGTGTACTGGCGGACTGTCATCAACTAAAAGCCTGTATTGGGTTTGGGGTTGCCAGACGTGGTCTAGGAAAAAATCGGCCTTGCCGCGTCTGAAACATCAGGAAAAGGAGGATGAACGCAAACCCTAATATTTACACCGCCAGAACCGGGGCCAGGAGGATTATCCGGAGAATTAGACAATATTATAGCAAACCCTAAAAACAAACCAAGAACAACTAAAAAACTTAATAAAAATATTTTTTTCTTCATATTATTGGCCAAGGATTAAGAAGAAAACTAATAAGCGAGCCCTCAAGAATTATCGTTAGTATTGTACCAAAAAATAAAAAAATAGCAAATGGAAAATGTTCGGACCTGGTTTTTCCAAGATAAAAAGACACTAATAATGTTGTAATTCCAAAAAGCCCTAAAAACAAAAAAGCTTTTGTTAATAAAGGCAAAAAAACAGCGACTATATCTTGAGAATAAACAAAATATTTAATGATTGCATAAAATGCGATTATACAGAAGTAAATAAATAAAAATTTGCCTTGGAAAAAAAATTGATAGGTTTTCTTAGGAAAAAACTTCCTAACAATTATAACAATTGTTAACATTAAAGCAGTTAATATAACAATACTTATTTGAAATTCTACAAAAATTATTTTGAAAATTAAAAAAAACAATAAGAATCCAATTCCTGTCTTTAAATAATTTAAATAATTTATTTTTATATTTTGCTTTAAGCTTAAAAGCTTTTTCTTAATTTGTTTTGACTCGAACGTTTTAGGTGTTTTAGCTAAAAGAAAAAATTTTTTCAATATGTAAAAAACACCTAAACACATTAAAAAAATCAAAGCAGGAATAAAAGTGTTAATCAAAAGAACAAAAGAAGGAAAATAAGGCGTAGCAGTCCGCCAATAATATTCCAAAGGCAGAATCAAGGAAAAGATAAAAAACAACTTAGCATCGCCGGCCGACCATAAATTAAAATACCAAAGCAAATAACCAACAATCAAAGCGATGAGACTATTAGTAAAGACCATAAAAATATAAGAAAAATAAATAATTGGCTCAGCAACTATGCCTTGAATTAAAAATAAAACATAAATTCCCAGCCCCCAAACCAATCCCAAAATAATCCATTTGTTTTTAATTTTGCCATAACGAAGATCCTGATAACTAGTAATCAGACCAATTAAAAAAACCATTGGCAAAAATAAAAAATCAAGAATCATTTTATTGGCTTAAATTCATTCCAACCAAAAATTTCAGGATATTCCCGCCAAGGACCTTCGCAAATATTATTAACTTTGCATTTTTGGCAAGAAGGTCCTTTAGTTTTACTTTCTTGCAGCCGGACAAAACTAAAATTATCAATTGTTTGATAATAATTAAAAATTTTAGTTTCCGGCGCTACCTTTTCAGCTATATAATTTTCATATCCCTGCATAAAACAATAAGGAATAGCTTCTGTCATAACAACTTTACCTGCGGCAATTCCAATGTTTATTGCTTTTTTAACATAAGGCATAACTTGATTTTTTTTAGGAACTATCCAATTTTTATTTCTTTCAGCCCCTCCCATAATATGAACAAAGGCAAGTTGAAACTGATCTACACTCAAAGAAACCAGCAATTTAGCTATCTGAGGTAAAAATTTATAGTTTTTTGTAGTAATTACTGTGTTAGTCATAACTTTTTGATTTAATTCTTTGAGGTTTTTTATGCCGGCTATTGTTTGATTAAAACTGCCAGGCGAAGAAGTTAAAAAATCATGAATTTTTTCATTATATCCATGAAGAGATATGGCAAATTCATCAACGCCAGCTTCAATCATTTCAGAACAAAAATTTTTATAAACTAAAAGGCGGCCGTTGGTTTGAATTTGAATAGATTGAAATCCTAAAGATTTTGCGTAGACTATTAACTCTATAATATCCTTCCTAATTGTTACTTCGCCGCCAGTAAAAACAACTTGCTGGCAATTTTTTATTGCCTTTCTTAATATTTTTTTTATTTCTTTGGTACTTCGATTATTGTCTTTTTTTAACTTTTGCTCCACACAACAAAACAAACAATTACTATTGCACGAAAAACCAACTTTAATATCAGCTCTTTTTCCCATATCAAAAACAAATTTCTTTTTTAATTTTTTGGATATAATCATAAAAATATTTGTTTTTATAAGCAGAACGTTGAATTTGCTTAGCTGTTTTTAGGCACTGAGAACGATATAAATCATATGCTTGGTTTGCTCGTTTATCAACGCTACATTCTTTATAATAATCAGTTTCACATTTTTGACATTGACTGCCCTTAGGGTTAAATTGACACCTGTTAAACTTTTTAGAAATAAATTTATTAACATTGCCTATTATATAATTTTCTTTTTCGTCTAAATTAAATAAAAAAGGAGAAAAACCCATATCCCCATTAGGATAAATTTCTAAATCATAATTAAACGGACACTTAAGTTTTGGCAAAGAACTGAAAATTTGATATTTTATTTCCCAATTGATTGGATTCAAGAAAATATTTTTCTTCTTTGAAGTGTTATAAAAAACATCTTTAATGATTTTATTTAAGTTAGCGCTAAAATTTAGTATTCTTTTTTCTGACCAAGTTTCGAAATTTCGAATTATCTCAAAGTTTATGTAATTAAACCCTAATTTAGTCAAATGATTAAAATCTTTGTGAACTCTATGGCTTAATGAGGGGAAAACACAAAAAGACACTCCTAAATTTTTGGAAGGTATTTTATCAAACACCAAAGATAAATTTTTTTTAATTAAATTATAAGAACCTGTTTTTTTATTAAAATACCTAAATCTATTATGAACTGGCGCATTTCCAACCAAGCTAATAATTAATTTAACATCATATTTTCTAAAAAAATTTAAATGGTCTGAATTTAAAAGAGTTCCATTGGTACAAACAGAAAAAATGATATTTTTTTTGAATTGTTGAGCTTGAGAGTGAGCATAAGGAATAATTTTTTTAATAAACTTAAAATTAAGCAAGGGCTCTCCGCCATACATTGCCAATAGCTTTTCTTTGCCGGGAGATTGAATTAGTAGGTTTACTGCTCTCTGGCCGGTTTCTAAATTCATTTTTTCATTTGTTTTTTTAACAAAACAGTAAGGGCATTTCAAATTACATTCCGTAGTTATAGCCAGTTTTATTTTATTAATACGTTTGCTCATCTTATGCTGTTAATTAAATATAAAATTTTTTTAAATGCTTTATGTCTTTAGGTGTACCACAAATCATTATTGAAGAAAGGAAAGCCCGAGCCCTTTTAAAGATAGGGTGGTTTATTATACACTTCTTGCAATGGTTTTTTAATTACGTCATATTTACTAATATTTAGAAAACAATAATTTTTAATATAGATTTTTGAAGTATTATGAAATATAATTCTTTTTTTAAATATTGGTCCGTCAATCACAAAGGTGTGATACTCGCCCCGGTCTCCACAGAAATCTACATTAGATTTTTTTACTAAATATTTAATAAAATTTTCATCAACAATACAACCAACCCAATAATCGTCTAATAACGAAAGATCCACACTAACTATTACTGCTTTAAAGCCTAATTGAATAAATTCTTTAAGAGTGTTTTTTGAATTTTTTTGGTATAAGGGTTCAATTAACGCCATACTCAAACTTGAAGATAATTGTTTTAATAATACTCTTTGATAATCTCCGGAAACATACCCTACAGATATTCCATTGATTCCCTTGTTTTTTAACCTTAAAACAATCTTTTTTAATTCGTTTTCAAATTGTCTGCGATTATTTTTTTGTGAACATATCCTATTCTGTAAAAGAGGCATACCAATGGCATTAGATTGCATTTTAATCAGATTTTTATGAAAATTGTGAAAAGCTACCATGTTATTTTCTTTATTAATAAGATTTAACAAATATTCTACTTTGTACCCCATCTGAAAGACTCTAAAATAAGACATACATCCGTCTTTCCCTCCGCTCCAGATAGCAGCAATTTTTAATTTTGGTCTTTTTCCATTCATATTTTAGTCCTGCCGAATATAAAAAGTAACAGTATTATCTAATTCAAAACTTATCAAACTTATTCTACCGCCAATTGTTTGAAATGTTTTGCTTAGTTTTGATAATTTATAGTCGCTTTTAGTGATTTTTAAAATTTTTTCCAAGAATTCTGGAAAATCTTGCCTATTCACATAAATCTTGTCAAAAAACTCAATAAACGCTTTTTTCTTTAAGCATTTTCCATTTTTATCATACAATTCGCTAAAAAAATAAAAATAATCATAATCAATTAATTTTTTATTTATTTGACTCATCAAGTTTGTAAAAATATTATTTAATATCATTTTTCCCCTAGAAAGATAATATATTTTGTAAAATATGTTTTGGTTGTTAACATCAAAGCCAAAATTTAAAATATCTTTTCCTATTTTTTTTGGTTTTTTTAAATTAATCGTTTTTAAAGATTTTTTAATTAATTTATTAAAATTATACGAACAAAAACTAATATCAGTAGGACTTTTAACGCCTCCAAATATAAACCAAAAAGAGAATAAATAATTATTGTTTTTAATATCAGCGCCAAAATATAAATCCATTGGAGTTTTTGAAAATTCTAAAAGACAAGCAATAATCTTATCTTTAGAATTTTTATTAATTTTTTTATTCATAATTTTATTGTAAATTTCTAATCTTTCTAAAAATAATTTTTCGCTTCTATAAGAATAGGCTTTTCCATCCATAGATAAAAATCTGGCAGTTTTAATTATTTTATTCTTTTTCAATTTCAAAGAAATTTCCCATTTTATCTTTTGTTGATAGTCTTCACAAATGAGCGTTTTAACAATAGCGGTGGTATTCTTTGCTGTTTTTGAGGGAAGATTTAGGGCTTTTATATAGTTTTTGAAAAATTTTATTATTTCTAAATTCATATGTATGTCAAGTACCCCTTTTTTAAACACCTAGTCTTATCTCTATTTCTTGTCTGTTGCTCATTGGTTTAACATAACTTGTTTCGACCTTTATTCTAACATCTGTTTTTAACTCTTCCATCTTTTTAGCAAAAATAGCTGGAGGACA
>CAYNMK010000028.1:0-6906 GCA_964398445.1 uncultured Candidatus Saccharibacteria bacterium
GAAGACGTGGCATTGTGTTGGTAGCACAAAGAAAGAAGGAAGAGGAGGAGGAGGTGACTATTATGGAGCAAGAATTATGGTCCGAAATGCAGGTCGATCAGTTTATGACTATGGTCTTACGGTTTTTCGTCTTCAAACTGACCCAATCCGAACGCGCATCCTTGATTCAACAACTGAAATACCTAGAATCGCGAGCGGGGGTGATGGAGGCAGTGAATGCGCATATGGAGAGGGAAGGGCTGGGCTGAGTTGCCCGGCTCTAAGGGGGAGAATATTAATTTATCCTCCCCTTTTTTTTTATCCAACTTATTGCCGGTTAAATCGTCCGGTATTTTACTTAATTCTTCATTTACTCCTCTCCATCTTTCTGGTTGGTCAGGCGATTGAATTTCAATATAAGGCGGCCGCAAACCTATATTATTAATATGGCCCTCGCAAGAGCTGGAGGTTTCAACCCCCAAAAGTTTTGAAGCAATGACGGCTTCCCTTATATTTTTATCAATAGGATAACCTAAATTATCAGTTATTTTTTCTATTTTTTTCATCGTTTCCTCCCATACTCTATTTTTCTCAATTTCCTCAATACTATCTTCCTTTTTCTCTATTGGATTATTATTTTGTAGTGGATTTTCAATTCTCATATTTTTGTATATATTATAAAACAATTTAATTTTAAAGCTTTGTTTTTTGAAAAAGAAAATTCGGTTTTAGTCAGCAAAAATAAGTTTGAAACGAAATATACGGCTGCCTGCCTTGAACAAAATCCGAACCTTTTTCAAACAAAATCCGGACTTTGAAATTTGAAGCATGCTGTTGATTCTGACGCGCGCTCCGCGCGCGTGGCAATGCCAAACTCTGATTTACGAATTGCGGAAACGCTAACGCTGACGATTTCTTTTTTCGCGCCTGCGGCGCGATTTTTCAACCCCCCCTTTTTTTTCTCCGCCTTCGGCGGAGTGGTTTTTTCTTTTCGGGCTTCGCCTGATTTTTGAAATTGCTAATTACTTAACTGCTTGTTTTATGCTGTAATATAAATTTAGCTCTTTCAAATAATTCATCAAATGTAACAATTTCAACATTTCTTGAATCTCTGCGAAACAATTCAAAACTTTTTGCTTTAATTTGTAATTCTTTTGTTTCGCCAGAATATTGATTAGAATTCCCTATTATTAAAATTGTTTTTGGATCAATGGTTTTTTGTTTAATAATTTCGCCGTCATCATTATAATTATTATTTGTATTTGATTCTGCTTGTATTTGCCAACTCGCTTTTTGTTCAAGTATTTGAGAAAAAGCATCAATCAATTCATTAGATAAAGACCATGAATTAGAACGATTTTTATTTTTAAATAAATCCGTATCAGGTCGTTTTAATTCAACAAGAACTGTGAATTTATTACATCCAAGCAAAAAATCGCCGATAACTCCGTCTTTCCCTGTTAAATCAGTATTAGAAATATGAGCTTCTTTTTGCAAAATTCCTAAAAATTTATAATCTAATCCATACCCAAAGATCCAGTCGTTTTTGCCAAAAAAATGTTGCCATAATACTTCTAATCTTTCATCAATGATATTATTTTCTGTTTTATAAATCTCAATATAATCTATATCGTTTAATAATTTATCAAAAATTTCCAACTGCTTTTTTCTATAACCAATATTTACAATATCGGTTGATGTTATAATCCCACTATTCAATAACTCCTCAATTATTTGTTGCCCGTCTTTGCGGAGTAAGAAAGTTTTTATTTTCTTTTTAGTCTCATCATCAGCTGGTAAATCGTCCTCTGCAAGAGTTATTCTTCGTTCGTTAATATCAGCGAGGTTTAGTTCTGAAAGAAGTTTTAAATAGTCGATAATTTGTTTAAAAAAAGAAAATGAAAAAACGATCTGTTCATCTTGCGCGACATAACCTTTCTTTTTGTAATACTTAAATCTTTTAAATGAAACCTGGGTTATTTTATTACTCTCCTTAATAAAAGTAAAAGTGGTTTTAATTTTATTTCTGATGGGATATGGGTGCTCTATTTCAATTGCATTTGGAACATTATTTTCATCCCTTGAAACAATAGTAAAATACTTACCCGCCTCATTTTTAAATTTATGCGTGTAAAGTGTATCTGTCCGATAATTATCGACAATTTCTTCTTCTGATTTTTTTGGGTCTAGTTGCATATTTTTATTTTAAATCCAAAATATCCCAATCCTTCTCATTTTCATAAGAATAATTTTCATTTCTGTTTATTTTCCAATTCGGATATTTTTCAATAACTATTCCACCATCAATTTCAAAATCATATTTTGATTGATTCTTTTTAATCCATTTTTGCAAAGCCTTGTTTTTATCAGCTGTTTCTTGGCTTTTTGCGATAATGTCATTTTTAGGATCTACAAGATAAACTTTGCTTTTTGTTTTAATAATAAAGTCAGGATAAAAAAGCCTATTTTTATTTTCTTGTTTATCAAAATATTCAACAGCAAAAACATTTCTTCCACTATTGTCTTGCTTGTGCCACCAAATAATATTTTTTTGAGATTCCAAAAATTGAATAAAGCTTATTTCATTTTTTCTTCCGCTATACTCTTTTTTAAGATAAAATTCTTCGTAAGCATTTTTAGAAATTTCAGTAGTTTTTTGTTTATGATCAAAAAGATTATTTTCGGGTTTTATTTCTTGTATTTCTTCGTAGTCATCTGTAAAACTAACCTCTTTTTCTGGCAATTCTAAATCAAAAACATCTTTTTCCTCTTTCTCCCTGATTTCAATTTCATATTTTTCTCTAAAGGCTTTCAGTGCTTTACTGATAACAGTTTTTAGTTTGCTTGATTCTTTCAATAATTCATTAACGATAACAGGATAATAAACTGAACTATCAAGACCAATTCTCGTGCTAAACCAAACATTCAAAGCTTTTTTTAATGGACTCCACGATCGTGAGGGATTAAATTTTGCTTCTTCATCTCCTTGTTTTTTTAATTCTTCAAAGCAAAGCAAGTTATAAAGCCTTTCTACATCCAATTGAGAAAAATGGTAATTCAAATTTTTGCCTTTTTCCTTTATCTCATTAACAAAATTATCAAAACTTTCAATCTCGGCATTTACAATAATTTTGTTGTCTATATTCTTAATTTCTAAATCAATATCTGATTTTATCTTTTTATAATTCTCTTTTTGTTTTGAAGTTTCGTAAATTGTGCCAAACTCCGCGTCCAAAAATTCTTTAAAAAATTTTTGCCACTTATCTTCGGGAGTAAGTGTATTAAAATCTACTCTTTGATGATAGGTTGTTTTTAATGTAATTCTTTTAACACTCTTTTTTAATTTTGTATAATAAATTGGCGGTTTATTTCCATTTTCTAACTCTTTTACATTTTTAATATGGCTTTTATTGTAGTTTGTATAAATAAAAGCTTTGTTCAGTTCCTCCTTTTCATAATGATAGGCTTCTGGCATTCTCTTAATTCGCCCTATTATTTGAGTATGAAATGTTGGGCTAGTAATTTCCCTGAACATCACAAGCACTTCAGCACGCGGACAATCCCAGCCAGTCGCAGGGGCAACCTTAAAAATCATAAAATTAACCTTATTATCATTTTCTTCTATCAAAGCACGGTTTTTCTTTTCTTTTGAAAGCCAAATTGCAATTTCATTATCTTTTACTCCTTTCTGTTTTAAATAAGACAAAATAAGATTTTTTAAATTCGTCTGTACTTCTTCTTTTTCTTTAAAATCGCTTGGCAATTGAATCAAAACAAGTGGATTGATATTAACTCCTAGATCTTTATAGTATTTTTTCAATTCCAATCTTTTGTTATACGCGAGATCAAGCATTATTTCATCCTCTGAAAGTTGTTTGTTTTCTAATTTTTTAATGTCCTCGTCGGTCTGAATAATAATTTTTTCTTTAATCAATCCGCTTGCAATTACATCTTTTTCCAAAGCTTCAACAAAACCTGCTTTTTTCTGAGAAACATCACTAATGCTTGGTAAATCCTTTGGCGTTGCTGTAATTTTTAAAATAATTCTTGGATCAATAAGATCAACTACTTCATTAGCAAGACGAGTTTCTGTTTCTGTGTGCGCTTCGTCAATAATTAAAATGATATCTCTTTCTTTTCTTGTTTGCTGTATAAAATCGTCAAAAATAGCTTCACCGCCATAACCTACGCCCCCGCTTTTTCTTAATTTTTTTGATTCTTTATCTGTTCCTTTTATTTTTGACCAATTGATAAAGAAAATATTATTTTTATAAAGTTTCCCCTCGCTTAAATTATTCACATCCTTGAGATTCATATCAGTACCCTCGTTAAAGTAATTATATAATTTATTTTTGGATTGTGAATATGATTCATCACCACCAAAAGATACCCAAATATACGCCTTATCTTCATGAAATTGATAATTATCATCAAGACACCTCAAAAATTCCGCCATCATTAAAGTTTTACCTGCTCCTGTCGGGGCTTTAAAAACAAGTGGCAATCTATACTCGCCAGTTTTCCATAGATCTAAAAAAGTTAAACTCAACTGATCTATCGCTATTTTTTGAAAATCTTTTAAGGTTATCATAAGTTATTTTAATTTGTCTTTGAGCGTTAAATTAATTTCCTTGTATATATCAATAATCGGCTCGGGAATATCCTCAATGATAATGTTTTTATTTAAGTGCTTAAAAAGTTTTTTATCTATTCTCCCATAAGAAAAAAGATATAAAACTGTTTTTTCATTCTTGATTTTTTTCGTCAATTCATCAAATTTATCCATATCTTCACGAAAATAAATTGCTGTTTTTCTAGTTTTGTCTTTATTCTCAAAAATTTGATACCATTCGCAAATTTCCATTTCTTCAAATGTGTTTTCTTTAATAGCGATCATTTGCCCCGCTTTTTCAGTCAATTCACGCCTTTGTTTATCGCTTATATTATCAATCCTTTTAACTGGGATTAAATCGGTTCTAAAATATTGTAGATTACCGCTCAGTCCTTTTATTTTCTCACTTTTTTTGGATTTTTTTGTGTATCCCTTGATAATTTTTTCTATGCGAGGATAGCAAACTTCTTCCGCAATTTCTCCCTCGTTATTAGTACAAAGAATAAATTTTCTTTTTGTGTTTTCTTCATTATTCAAATCCAAAACCGCTTCGCCAGTCGTTCCTGATCCTGCAAAAAAATCAAGCACAATAGCGTTTTGCGGAATGTGGGAAATTTTCATCAAATGATCAATCAACTCTTTTGGTTTAGAGTATGGAAAATCAAGCCCTAAAGTTTTTAAATAATCAGCTCCTCGTCTGTTTAAAAACTCTTTGCCCGTCAAAAAATTTCTTGGCTTTACTCCTTTATCTTTTCTCTCTTCCAAATAACTTTTTGTATAAATATTATATTTAGCTTGTTTGCCATTTTGGTCTATTAAGGGCGATGTTCTGGTTTTTTTAAAGACAAGGAGATGTTTTTTATCTTTAAATCCGTTATCAATTGACCATCTCCAAACACCATCATCTTTAACAGGTTTTGCTTTTGCACCTTCTTTAATTTTATTAGGCATTGATTTTCCAGGCGGAATTACAAATGATCCGTCTGGACATTTAATAAAATATCTCTGGTTTGGACGAGTATCTAATGCTGATTGATACAAAGCAATATCATCTCTATATTTTCCGTTTTTATCTTCTTTCACATAAAGATCTTCATTAACTTCGTCATAAAAATTACTTGTGTCTATATTCGCTTTATTTTTTGCATAACAAACAACATAATCACAAGACGGAGCAAAATGATTTCCTTTATTGCTGGCTGTTTTAGAAATTCTGGAAATTAAAGTTAAAAAGTTTTGTGGTCTAAAAATTTTACTGCATAATAAATTTAAATTTGAAACTTCTTGTTCACCGATGGATATAAAAATAACTCCGTCCTCTTTCAAGAGATTTTTAGACAGTTCAATCCTTTTCTCCATCATATTGAGCCATTTTGCATGTTTATAAGAATCATTTTCATCAATAAATTTGTCATTATATTTCCACTCATCTTTTTTCCCTGTATTGTATGGCGGGTCAATATAAATTAAATCTATTTTTCCTTTGTGAGTATAATTTAAAACTGTTAAGGCGTGATAATTATCGCCCTCAATAAAAATGTTATCGTCATCTTCGTTTGTTTTAATTTCTTTTTTTGCAATTCTCTTTAAAATTGGCAAATTATTTTCACAATCCAAAACCACCTGTTCAGGTTCTTTTTCTCTATCCCAAACAATGCCGTAACTTTTTAAATCCAATTCTGTGTCTTGTTTTTCAACAAGTTTTAATAATTCTTCTTTTGTTAATTTTGAATAATCTTTTGCCATAATTATTTGATTAAATCTTCAATTGAAACATTAAACGCTTTGGCTAATTTCGCCATAATAAGCACAGAAGGTTTTTTTATTACATTGCTCTCAATTTTTGTCAGGGTTGTATATTTAACACCAGATTTTTTGGCAAAATCCTCCTGCGATAATCCTTGCTTATTCCGATATTTCTTTATATTTTTCCCGATGTTTATTTCTGTTGCCATATTTCCATAAATTTGATAGTATTATAATGATATGCTATACTTTCAATATAATGATACCAAATATTCTGAATTTTAGCAATTTCAAAAATCAGGCGAAGCCCGAAAAGAAAAAACCACTCCGCCGAAGGCGGAGAAAAAAAAGGGGGGGTTGAAAAATCGCGCCGCAGGCGCGAAAAAAGAAATCGTCAGCGTTAGCGTTTCCGCAATTCCGCCAAAAGCGGAATAGCCAAAACAGAAAATTTTTCTCTCCTATTAAAAAAAACGGGGGGCGAAAATCAAAAAATGAAAAGAAAATTTTTCTGTTTTGGCTGCCGGACAGGGATTCGAACCCCGGTGACGACATCCAGAGTGTCGCATCCT
>CAYNMK010000029.1:0-5405 GCA_964398445.1 uncultured Candidatus Saccharibacteria bacterium
GTTAGAATTTCAACCAAAAGGTACCGCCAATTTGCGATTTTGTCCGAAACGGCAGAATTGCGAGCAGAGCAAAGCTCTGCAGAAGTCGTGCTTTGCGCGTCAAAATCTCACTAATAAATCAGTGAAAAATATTTAATATTCTTAAATTATTAATATTTATTGTGATAAAAACAACAAAATTAAAAATTATTATTCGAAAAATTCAACCTAATGAAAATAAAGAAATTTGGAGAATTGCTAAAACAATGAGCATACTTGAACGATATTTTTTTTATTTTTTACTTTATAAAATATACAAAACTGATATCCTAGTTGCTGTTGATGGAGAAAAAATTGTTGGTTGCATTATTATAAATATTACTACCCTTGCCAAAGAAAAAATAAGTAATATTAAAAAAATTTTCGTTGATCGTAATGCCCAAAAAAAAGGCATAGGTAAAGCATTAGTAGATAACGCTATATTCTATTTTCAAAAAAAAGGATGTAAAACACACTATGTTCTCGTAGACCGATATAATTCTATGTCATGGAATATGTTTATACACAAGGGTTTTGAGTTATTTGAATTTAATCAGCAATTTAAAATTTTTGGCTGGAAAATTCCTTTATTATGGTGGATTAATGGTTATTTTTTGAGACCAGGCACTTTTATACTGCGAAGAACAAACAAGGAAAATCAAGCAACAAAAGAAGCTGGAGCTGGATGGCACTTTTTACTTGCCTGGTTTGGTCTTAGTTTTAGTATTTTAATAATAATTATCAGGATTAACGATGACCTATTGCTTAATTATATTCCTCTTGTTTTTGGCATTGCAGGAATAAGTATTTTGACTCATGAATTTTCACATAAATTTATTGCCAATTTTCTTGGCTTTAAAACAATATTTAAAATTTGGGAATCAGGAATATTCTTTAATATTTTATTAGCTTTATTTGGCGGATTTTACCCATCTTATGGCTCCACTTTTATTAAACAAAAAGACTGGTCATATAGCAATAAAATTAAAGAAATGGGCTTAATTTATGGCATTGGCCCTGTTATTAATTTAGCATTAGCTTCCGGTTTTTTAAGTTTAATATATTTGACAAACACAGAATGGCTTATAACCTTAGGAATCATTGGGTTTTGGTTAAATTTAGCTCTTGCTTTATTCAATTTAATCCCAATATTTCCATTTAATATATTTAACGGTAAAAAAATATTTCTTTGGAATAAAATTATTTGGCTATTGTTAGTTATGGGGCTTATCATATTGCTAAGTATTAAAATATTTTTATAAATTGTATTTTTGATAATTCAAAGAAAATATAATATAAAAAATTATCAACTATTATGCAAATTTTATCTTATTTTTCAATATTTTCGCTGCTACATCTGGATCAACCGCAGTAATTCCAATTCCAGTTCCTAATTCAAAACCAGCTGGAATGCCAATTTTTGGCATAATTTCAATATGCCAATGATAATGAGAATTCTTTTTTTTATCGCGAAGAGGCGCAGTATGAATAAAAAAATTATAATCGGGATCATTTAAATATTTTTTAATCGCAATTAAAACTTTTTGCAATGCTTCAGTTACCCACTTTAAATCCTCTTGAGAAGTATCTTCAAAAAACGATAAATGTTTTTTAGGGAATATTTTCAATTGAAATGGCGCTTGAGAAACAAAAGAGGTAAAAGCAATCGCTCCTTTATTTTCATAAACAATCCGTGAACGATATTTTTTTTCCCAATCTATCATAACGCAATAAGCGCATTTTTTATGCTGCTCAAAATATTTAACTGAACCATTAAGCGAATGATAAACGTCTAGCGGCACAACAGGGAGAGTGATTATTTGATAATGCGGATGATAAATTGAAGCTCCGGCCTTAGCGCCCCAATTATGAAAAATTGAAACATAAGCCAGGCAAACATCATTTAAAAACATTTTATAACGATCCTGAAATATTTTAAAAGTAATTATTGCCTGCTGCTTTGAAAGGTCAGCAAAATTTTGATGATGGCCTTGCGTAATTACCAAGTCATGATAACCCTTGCTGTTCATTACTAAATAAGGTCCTTTTTGAAAAGTGCTTACGCAAATATGTGAGTTAATGCCAGCTTTATTCTCGTCAGAAATAAAAACCGGGTATTTATTTTTAACAACTTGAACCCACCAACTTTTTTTTATCTCTCCTTTTTTATTTTTAATCTTATATATCAATATCGGTTTACCATGGTCAGTTTTCTGCGGGTTCTCAAAAGGACATCCTCTTATTGGCGCCTTTTTTCTTTTCTTTTGTTTTTTAATTAAAAGATGTGGTCTTTTGGCTCGCTGAGGCGCAATAATAGTCCAATCGCCAGAAATAAGATCTTGCCTTAACTCTGATTGCATATATTTTATTTTCGCAATATTTCACTTAATATTCACGTTTTTCACTTCTATTATTTTGATACAAAAGCTAATCTACGCGCATTAAAACACGAAAATATGCGAAATTTTATTTGTTAAGCCTATTTTCATAATACCACTTAAATATATCATTAGCTATTGGTATAGCGTTTAAATTATACTTATAAACATTTTCAACTAAAACCAAAATTGCTATTTGTTTATCTAACGACGCGCCTGCTTTTATTAGGGCTTCAGCTGGTAAATAACCAATAAATAAAGCATTTATTTTTTCACTGCCTTGGATTTGCGCCGTACCTGTTTTGGCTGCTACGCTTATTGGCAAATTATTTAAAGAAAAAGCAGTGCCATAATATTTTCTTACCGTATCAATCATTCCTGTTTGAATTTTTTCAATATAAGCGCTAAATTCAAAATAATTTTTAAGAACTTGCGGTTGATTTTCTTTAATCACAATGCCATCATCAGAAATGATTTTGTTTACTACAAAAGGACGAAATATCTTTCCATTATTAGCAATAGCTGCAGTGTAATTCAATAATTGAAGCGGCGTAACTAATAAACCGCCCTGACCAATGCTAATATTATAAGTATCGCCTAATCGCCAAATGCCGCCTGATTGTTGTTTTTTCTTTTCAGGGCTAGGCAAAAAACCTGCGCTTTCCGCTGGTAAATCAATGCCTGTTTTTTCACCAAAACCAAATTTTTTCCAATATTCTCTTAGCTTTGTAATGCCTAAACCATTAAATTCGTTATTTGATAATCCCCCGCCAATAATATAAAAATAAACATTACTAGAACGCGCTAAAGCTGAATATAAATTTACCCAACCGTGCGGCTTCCAATCCATAAAACGACTTGGTTGTTCCGGATGATAAGGGTTAGGAATTTCCAGATAACCAGGAGAATAAATTTCCTCAGTTGAAGTAATAATTTTTTCTTTTAAGGCGGCAAAGGCAACTAACGGCTTAATAGTTGAAGCTGGAGCATAAAACCCGCTTATCGCTCTGTTAAAAAACGGATTATTATCACCTGTAAGAAATACGCCTAAATCTTCATTAGCATCAAAGCTTGGCAAACTAATTAAGGCAAGAATCTCTCCGTTTTGCGGATTAATAGCAATCCCCACACCTGATTGGCTTCCTGAGTCTTCTAAACCCTGTTTTAGTCGCTGATGAAAATAACGCTGAAATTCAAGATCAATCGTTAAATGAAGATTATTTCCAATTGTTGGCTCAGCTACAAATTGCTTATGAATAATTTTTCCTTTAGCATTTCGAAAATTAACTCTTTTGCCGTCCTGACCACGTAATTTTTTATCATAATAACTTTCTAGTCCAGCTCTTCCAACAGTGTCATTCAATGAAAATTCGGGATTTTCAGATAAATCATTTTTATTGACAATTCCAATATGGCCCAATAAATGAGCATTTGCCTTTGAATCATAGTATTGACGCTTAAAATTTTTCTCAATCTTAATAGCTTTAAAATTTAAATTTTTTAACTTGGTTGCTTGTTTAATTGTTAAATTATTGGCCAAAGTAATGGAATTTTGTCTTTTTAAGTTAATTTCTTTAACTAATTCTTCTATTTTTGATACAGGCATATCAATAGTGTCACTGATAATTTTTAAAATTTCCTCTCGTTCTTCTTGATTTTTTAATAATTCAACAACCATTAAATTTAACTGAAAACTTGGCAAATTTTTAACCATTGGCTTATTAAATCGGTCAAAAATTATCCCCCGCTCAGCGCGAAGAGTGATAATTTGATTAGTATTAACTTGAGCCCTAATTTCATAAAAATCTCCTTGCCAAATGCCTAAGTAAAGAATTTTAAGCATAACTATAGATATAATTATAACAACGCTTAAACCCACCAACCTAAAAGCTCGCAAAGAAAGAGGCATTTCAAGCACATCTAAATCCTGCGCTAAGTCATCAAGTATTGCTTCTTCTAAAAATAGTTCTTTTTTCTTTTTCATAATTAATATAATATTAGCTTGTAAACTATTTTATGCAAATTCTATGGAAAATAATAAATGTTAAACCTGTAATAATTATATTATAAATTAATTCTTGCAAAAAGATACCTGAAATAATTAAACTTGGATAAGAAAAAGCATAAAATAGTAAAGTAGTAGCAATAATCAAAAAAAACATATTTATTGTTGATTGCCATGGAAGATATTTTTTTATAATAATTGCCGCAACAGCGATTAAGAAAAAAATTAAAATTTCTTTACTAAAGCCAGGGCTAAATTTCAAAATTAAAGCTGCCATAGCTGACAATAAAAAACCTTCCCAAATATTTAAAATAAAAAAAACACTAACAATAATCGCCGCAAGAGCTAAGTTAGGTTTAATGCCAAAAATGGAAAAATCTAATGTTTGAATAAAGCTAAAAATAACAACTAAAAATAAAAGTAAAAATATCCTCATATTTTTATATGTATAACATAAAATTCAAAAAAATTAAATAAGAAATTTTTAAATTTTATTTTTTTATAACTACTAACTTAATTTCTTGAACCAATAGTAAGTTGTAACAAAAAAGCTAACAAAGGTTAAAAGACCAAAAATCCAAATTATTAAAAACGCCTCTATAAAAATATCTATCGGTTTTTCGGGTTCGGGCATTCCTGGTGTAATTATTGTTGGCTGTGGCGTAGGCATTTCACTCAATAACAAAATATACTTCCAAATTATTATTCCAGTTATTAAAACAAGTAAAATTAAGACTGACACAGCTACCCCAAAAGAGATTTTAGATATTTGTTTTTTTATAATAATACTTTTTTTAAAAACTGATTTAACCCCTAATCTAATGGTGTAAATTGTTGTTGCAATAAAAAGCAACCATATAAGAACCCAACCAACAATACCGCCAAATAACTGAAAAAAATTGAATAAATGAACCTCAAAGAATAAAAAAATGAAAACAAAAATTAAAACAAAAATTAAAAAAGTTATAATAATTTTTGTCAAAATAGTAGCCACCATCCAGATT
>CAYNMK010000030.1:0-5225 GCA_964398445.1 uncultured Candidatus Saccharibacteria bacterium
TTTTTTGCAAATTCCTATTTTATGGATAAAATCTTTTTTACTTTCCGCTTCAGTGGCTTCACAGTAATTAGCGCCGATAGACCCAGCCGCGCTGATTAACTGACTAATTATTCTTTTATTAATTATTGTTTCTCTAATAGTTTTTACAAACTCAATCACTTCTTCCGCAAATACCGCAGTTCTTTCTTCCAAATCATACTTAGCGTTATTGTTTGATAATTTATTCATTGATAATTCATTGATAATTGATTGATAATTGTTCATTGAAAATTGATAATTAAATCATATCTCTTTCCTATCCCACCTTTGCTAACCAGCGTTTTTTAGGAGGGTCAGACCCTCCTATTTTAATTCAGACCCTACTATTTTAATTGCAAAAAATTACCCATACAATACATTGTCAGCAATCTAACATTTCAAGAGTCCAATATGTTGTGGACGGATACAATAATTTGACTTTTGATTTTTGAACGTGATATTATAAAAAATATGGCTATTATTACTGTGTCCTATTAAATAAATTGCAAAGTGAATTTACGATTAAAGGTCGATTATTTTAATTCTTAATTAAGGATAATATTTTATGGACGAACAAAAAATAGATAAACAAAAAATAAATAAACAGAAAATAATAATAATCGCGGTTGCTTTAGTAATTTTATCGCTTAGTACTGGCATTATTTTTGGCAAAATTATTCTTGCTCCTTATTCAGGGCTTGTCAAAGAACAAATTTTAGCAGAAATAGATCAAAAAGTTGAAGAAAAAGCAAAAATGGGTATTTTGCCGCTGATAATTATGCCAGAGGGCGTTGTTCAAGAAAGACATCATCTTTTTGGAGAAGTGGTTTCTCAAAATATGGAAGCTAATCGTTTTGGCATTAAACTTCTTAATCATTTTGAAGGCGGAAGTTTTACGGAATTTCTTTTTCAGCCAGCTTATCTTATTAAAGAGATAATTTTAATGCCTGAAATAGAAGTTACAAAATCTGTTATATCTTTAGGCCTAGCGATACCAGAAAATAAAATGATAATGGAAGACCCTATGCTTTTTATGCCAGAAGAAAAACAACTTTCTATTGCTGAGTTTCAAGAAATAATTGCTGTTTCGCTTGAAGCCAAAGAGCCGCTTCATTTAGGCATTGAAACTAAAGAACTGTTTATTTTAGGGCAGGCAGAGTCATTAAGCGCCAGAAGCATTCATTTTACTGCGCATCAATAAAATATGAGATAGGAATTTTAACTCTGAATTTTTAGTTTTTAGATAATTTAAAATTCTAACAATTAACAATTAATCCTTAAATTACAAAATATTTTTTTCTGTCATTCTGAACTTTGTGAAGAATCTCGTAATATCTGCTACAGGGATCCTTCGGCGCTTACAGCGCCTCAGGATGACAAGAGAAAGGTTGTCATCCTTTGGATTTCCTCTTCAGAATGACAGGCACAAAATGAGTAGCGTAATTTAAAGAATTAATAGTTAATAATTAAAAATAAATGAACATAAAGCCACTTTCTAATAATCTTTTTATTGAACCAATTGAAGAAGAAAAAATTACTGAATCAGGAATTGTTATTCCAGAAACTGCCGAAAAGGAAAAGCCGATAAAAGGAAATGTTGTTGCTGTTGGGCTTGGCAAGCTTAATAGAAGAGGAGAAAGATTGCCGATGTCGGTTAAAGTCGGTGACATTGTTTTATTTAAAAAATATGGACCCGATGAAATTGAAATTGACGATAAAAAATATTTGGTCGGTAATGAAGATGACATACTAGCTATTCTTGAGTAAATTCAAGAATAATTTTAATTTCTAAATCTTAATTTTTAAATAAGTTTAAAATTTCCAATTTAAAATCTGAAATATTTTTGAATTTTGAGTTTATTTAGGAGCTTAGGATTTAATATAATATAATATGGCAAAACAATTATTATTTAATGAAAAAGCTCGAGAGGCTTTAAAAAAGGGCATTGATAAATTAGCTGAAGCAGTTCAGATGACCTTGGGTCCCCGCGGACGGGCGGTTGTAATTGAAAAAGGCTATGGCGCTCCTCAAGTTACTTTTGATGGAGTTACTGTTGCTAAAGAAATTGAATTAGAGGATAAGTATGAAAATTTAGGCGCGGAATTTATTAAGCAAGCGGCTGAGAAAACCAATGACAATGTTGGAGATGGGACAACTACTTCTGTTGTATTGGCAAGAGAAATGATAAATGAGGGAGAAAAATTAATAAAAAAAGAGGGTTTAAATGTTATTCAATTAGCGGATGAATTAATGGCTGCGAGCGAAGCAGTCGTAAAGACATTAGAAGAGCAAAAGGAAGTGATTAATGATAATAAAAAAATTGAAGAAGTAGCAACGCTCTCGGCGAAAGATTCCAAAATTGGCAAGTTAATCGCTCAAGTTATGGATAAAGTCGGTAAAGAAGGAGTTATTACAGTGGAAGATTCAAATACAATTGATAATTCTTATCAAATTGTTGAAGGACTGCAGTTTGACCGCGGTTATATTTCTCCTTATATGATGACTAACGCAGAGCGGATGGAAACCGTTTTGGAAGAGCCGTATATCTTGGTAACAGATAAAAAAATATCTTCTATTAATGATTTATTGCCGCTTTTAGAAAAAATAGTTAAGTCAGGAAAAAAAGAATTGGTTATTATCGCGGAAGATGTTGAGGGTGAAGCATTGGCAACTTTAGTAGTTAATAAAATTCGTGGCATTTTTAATGTTTTAGCGGTAAAAGCGCCGGGATTTGGTGATCGTAAAAAGGAAATACTGGAAGATATTGCTGTTATTACCGGGGCTGATTTTATCTCTGAAGATGTGGGGAAAAAATTAGAAAATATTGATATCACGGTTTTAGGTCAAGCTCATCGAGTAATTAGTGACAAAGATAGCACTACTATTGTCGGCGGCAATGGTTCAAAAGATAAAATAGAACAAAGAGTAGCTCAAATTAAATCTCAGCTTCAAAGAATTGATTCGGAATTTGATAAAGAAAAAATGCAGGAAAGGTTAGGAAAATTAATAGGTGGTGTAGCGGTAATTAAAATTGGCGCCCCAACTGAATCAGCTCAAAAAATGTTAAAACAGCAAACTGAAGATGCGGTGGCTGCTACCAGAGCAGCTATGGAGCAAGGAGTTGTGCCGGGCGGAGGAATTGCGCTTTTTAATGTTTATTTAAAAAGAGAAGAATCAAATAAAGATGAAGATCCGATAGCGTTTGCAGTTAAATCAATTATGCAGAAAACTCTTACAGCTCCTCTGGAATTTATCATTAGAAATAGCGGCGAATCTTCAGAGAGAATTATTAAAGAGATTAAAAATAAAAAAATAGAAGGAAATAATACTTGGCTTGGTTTTGATGCTGTTAAGAATAAAACCGCGAACCTTAAGGAAATTGGTATTATTGATCCGCTTAAAGTTGTAAAAATAGCATTTATTAATGCGGTTTCAGTGGCTAGTAATTATCTTACTATTGGGGTTGCTATAACTGATATTCCTGAAGAAAAAAATAAGGAAATGTCGCCAGGCGGTGGAATGGGCGGTGGAATGGGCGGTGGAATGGGCGGCGGAATGATGGGAGGATACTAAATAAGAGAAGATAGAGAATATTTTAGTTAGTTTAATTTAAATTAAAGCAATAAGCCCAGTTTTTATAACTGGGCTTATTTTGTTATGATTTATCATTTTTTTAAAAAGCATTTATTCAAAAATGTCAATTATTTGTAAGGCGAGTTCAAGAAATTAGCGCAAAATTTGATTAATGATATATTTTTTGTATGAAAAATTCAATAGCGGGATCTGACTTCACTATTTGTTTAGGGGTAAGAAAAAATATCGTAGCTTCATAAATTATTCTTGACTCATATCCTGATAGAGGATAGAGTTAAAGCATTAAAAAAAGCGAATTAACAGGTGTTTAATAATTTGATTAATGGCTCACGAAATTAAAAAACTTCTTAGTTTAATAAGGTCTCAACAAAAAGAGATTAAAAGTCTCAAAAAATTGGTTGAGCGTGATTTTTTAACTTGCACTTACAATCGACGAGGGTTTATTAACGAGACCGAAAAATTCCTTAACGAATTTAAATCGCAAATTAACATTAAGGAGCGTAGAAAATTTTTTGTTATTAAAAATTTTTCTATAATTTTCATTGATATTGATAATTTAAAGATTATCAATGACACTTTTAATCATAAAGCTGGAGATAGAATTTTAAAAAGTGCCGCCAAGCTCTTTCAAGAAAAACTTCGGGAAATTGATGTTTTAGCAAGATGGGGAGGGGATGAATTCGTGATAGCACTTTTGGGAATTGATGAAAAAGGTGCGTTTGAAATCGCGGAAAAATTGAGAAAAGCGTTAATAAAATTAAAAATTAATTTTAAAAATAAAAAAATTGGGACAACCGCTAGTTTCGGTGTAATTTCCGCTTTAACTAATGGACGAAGGGAAGCAAATTTAAACATCCATGATTTAGTTGATAAAGCCGATAAAGTAATGTATAAAGCCAAAAAGGATTTTGGCAAGAATTTTACAGTGGCGTTTCATAAAAAAATACACTATCTTTGATTAGCGAAGGGTTCGTATAGTGGTCTAGCACGCGCTTGGAAAGTGCGTATGGAGAAATCTATTGAGAGTTCAAATCTCCCACGTATCGCCAATTTGCAATTTTAGAGTTTTTGAAGAGTTTACGTGTCTGCAGTGTGATTACCTCGCCTACGGAGTTTTGCTCCGTTCGCAATTCAGTCAAAAACGCAAAAATTGAAAATAGCGGTACTTTTTGGATGAAATCCGAATTTTCTTTGAAGAAAATCCAGAATAGGAAGTTGATGGGTTGATTCTGAAGTGACACAGACAGCTATAATTACATTTTAAAAAATAACCCAAAATTTATTTTACGAGTTGATATTAGGAATTATTTTGAGTCAATAGATAGAGAAAAACTTTTAGTATTATTAAGAGAACTAGGCGTTAGTGGTGACCTATCAAAAGTGATGAACGAGTCATTTGGACATTATAAAAAAGGGCTTCCCTCGGGCCATGTTTTATCTTGTGTCTTATCCAATCTTTATTTGAATAATTTCGACTCTAATTTTCTTATAAATTACACTAGATATTCAGATGATATGATATTTGCGCTTGGGAGTAGGATAGAGGTGCTTCGGACTATATTTCTCATAAGAAAATTATTAAAAACACAGGGATTATATTTGAATTATAAAA
>CAYNMK010000031.1:0-4264 GCA_964398445.1 uncultured Candidatus Saccharibacteria bacterium
CTTACGCACCCAACCAACTTTTAACTGATTTTCTAGTAATTTCAGCTTTCTGAGCCTTTCTAAATCCCTTTTTCGCTCTTCTCTTGTGTCTTTTTGGCAAATACGAACGTAGATCGACAACCTTTCTTAGCACAACCATTGCCGTTACGATGTATCTGCCTGTATATATGTTGATAGATAGCTTCATATGAAATGCGCATATCTTTATTGTTGAGGTAAACAACGGGCAGTCTAATACTTATCTGTTCCGGTGACCATCCAAGCTTAAGTTTTTTTACCACATATTTCTTGAGTTGCTCATTACTGTCAATAATTGATATGTTTTCATAATTTTCTATACGATCTAATGCTTTTCTGTGTTCTACATCGGCATCGTACTTACCAATGCAGGTACGTTGCTTGTCGTTAATCTCACGAGAAACTGTGCTTTTGTTCCGACTAATCTCTCTTGCAATACTGTTACTGCTCGCGCCATATCGATATTATGCTTCAATATCAATACGTTCTCGTAATGTGAGAGGTTTGCAACCCTTATTGCCCTTTTTATTTTTATTCATATACCCATATGTTAACTATTAACTATGGGTGTTGCAACTAATCCTTGAACTGACCATACAAGTATTTGCCAAAAAGTAAATAATAAGTTAAAATAAATTATCCAGATTCAGAAAATTTATTACAAAGAATTAGATATTAAAATAAAGTCGATATATTAAAAGACAAACCTCATTAGGGATGTCTGTCCTCAAAAAAATATGATAAAAAAAATAATTATTTTTAATTTAGTATTTTTGTTAATAATTCCGGTTGTTTTTGCAGAAATATCTTTAATCGATAGAACAAAAATCCAAGATCAGATTACTCAAATTGTAAATTTTGTAAATAATGGTAATGTTGACTCTATTCTTGCAATAGTATCTCCTAATGCTAAAGTTAACTTAAATGATGAAATTGATTTAAATTTAAGAGGAAAAACAATTCAATTGCGACAAGATATTATTTCGTATGAAGATCTTGGCAATAATCAAGTAAAAGTCAGTGGAAGATTTTCTGCAGCAGGACCAGGATGGAACGTTGACGCTCTTTCAAATTATTTCATCTTTGAGAAGTTAGATGATTCATGGTTATTAGTTGATACAAATTTTCATCAAAGAATGGGTTTTAGTTATGTGCTCAGATTTATTGGGAAGATATTTGCAATTACAATTCCAATATTGATTGTACTGGGTATATTTTGGTTATGGATGTTGATAGATGCAATAAGCAGACAGTTTGATGACAAAACACTTTGGATAATCTTAATAATAGTTTTGAGCTTTTTAGGAGCAATCCTGTATTTCTTTATTATAAGAAGAAAATTAAAACAACAAGAAAAAAATTATGGAAGCCAACCTCCACAATAAGAACCTGATAAATATCAATATAAACCCTTTTGCCTTACTCCTGCCGGAATATTTCTATTTTAAATATTCCTGATACATGTGGATACTAAAAAATGGTGTCAACTCTATTTTTTTGATGTTGATTAATAATCAAACCCTTGAATTCGTTTTTTTAAAATTTTAAAAAACAATCTTTGGGGGCGAGAGTAAGAAGAATAAAGGCAATTTTAGAATGATTTACCACTACCACACCAAAATTTGCAAAATTTCTGGTGTGGGAGTTAAATTAAAATTAGAAACCTATTAGAGAAAAAATAACCCCCTCTTTTTTAAAAAAAGGGATAAAGGTTGAACAATTTTAATTAATAATTATTTTCTAATTATTTTGTTATTAATGTGGTTAGATAGTACAATTAATAACTATTATTCATTACAATAAATAATATGACTGAAGATTCAAGCAACAAAACATTAGCAATTTTAACGCATATCTTAGGACTCTTTACCGGCTTCTTAGGACCTCTTATTATTTTGCTTGTTAGTAAAGAAGAGCATACAAAGAAACACGCTAAACATGCTTTAAATTGGCAGGTCAGTCTTATTGTCTATGGTATTATTAGTTTGTTTCTCATGTTTGTTTTGGTAGGGTTTTTATTTCTTTTGGCTTTAGTAATTGTTGATATTATTTTTTGCGTAAAAGCTACTATTAAGGCGAGTCGCAATGAAACTTGGAAATATCCTCTTGCAATTCCTTTTGTTAAAGCATAAATACATTTTATCGCGGGGATATTCTATGTCAAGTTTTCTGAATTTTTAGTTGATTGCTTGGCTTAACTAAGCAATCAGAATTTGCTGAATTTTTAGTTAAAGAGGGAATTGAAAGCATTTCTTTAACCCCAGATACAATCATTAAAACAATTTTGAGTTTAAATATAGGGGGGACAGACAGACTTCCCTCGGGAGGTCTGTCCTCCCCCCTCCTAATTGAGGCAAAGACAAAAGAGAAATGAGATGGTTATTGTTTATTTTGGAAATAAGACAATAATTTGGTAAAATAGAGATAAAGGTCGGTATTCTTAATAAGAAAATTTAATTTTTATATTATGAAAAATATAATTTTAATAGTTGTTATTGCTGTAATTGCTCTTGGCGTTGTTTGGTTTTTTGTGATTCGCGAACCTGTAGATCTTGCTCCTGTAGCTCCCAACGATTTCGTAGACCCTAAACCTGTAGTTCTTGATGATCCCATAGATCCTGAACCTGTGGATTCAGATCCTGTAGTTCTTGATGATCCCGTAGATCCTAAACCTGTGGATCCGGAGATTGTAGATCCTGTAGTTGAAGAAGAGATACCCATTGAGCTTGAGCTTTGTCGCAAAGCGATAACTCTTACTCAACTAAGAAATATCACTGGAAAAGATGATTTTGTTTTTAAAGAGATAGAAGAGGAAGATCCTTTCTTTGGTATTGCAAAAATTTGCAATATCCGATTAGCAGAAATAGAAGTAAGACCAGAGGAGCCAGAAATAACAATAGTATTTTTGTCATTAGAAGCTTATGAAACTATAAAGGGATTTTTACCTCTTGGTGGCATTGTGCCAATAGATATAGATGATATTGGGAAAAGAGCGTTTTTTATGAGAGTAGACGACCCTTCTCCCGTCATTAGTATTGTTTTTATAGATGGTGATATTAATCAAACCATAATAGTGACAATGGATAAAGAAATTTTTGATCGTGAAATTCTTGAAAATCTCGCTAAACAAATAGAAAAGAACCTGAAGTAGGTTAAAAAACAATAAAAGAAATTTATTTTTGTTTTTACCTAATATTAGGAGATACAAAAGATAAATTTAATTTAGCGCGAAGCGATATTTAACATAGATAAAGGTCGGCATTCTTAATAAAAAAATTTAATTTTCTAATGATTTAAAAAATTGGAAAGCCATAAAAAAATGAAACAGAAAAATATTTTAGTTTTAGGAATTATTGTTGTTATAATTTTTCTTGGTGCTGTTTTAATTCTTAGAGAAGATATTATTCCTGAGCCTGTGTTTGTAGAAGACGAAACAATAGCTGCTGAGTTTTGTCGCAAGGCAATAACTACGGCTCAATTAAGAAAAATTCTTAATTATGACGGTAATTTTGTTTTTGAAGACAGAGAAGATAAAATTTCTAAAATTGGCGTTGTAGTAAAAACTTGTATTATTGATATTGCAGAGATAGATGAGCCAATAGAAATGGGAGTTAGACCAGGGATGGGAATAGCGTTTTTCCCATTAGATGTTACTTATGAAGTCGTGAAAGAAAAATTGGCAGGTGTTATTATACCAGGAGAAATAAAAGAAGTAGAAGGCATTGGAGAAAAAGCATTTTCAATAAGCGCAGAAGGAGGGGTTTTTATCAAGATGCAGCAAGTTCTCCCTGAGATACATCAAATTTTCTTTTTAGAACCTGACGCCAATCAGGTTATAGGAATAACGGTTCGAAAATTTAGCTACGAAGTTTCTACAGAACTTGCTAAACAAATAGAAAAGAATTTAAGGTAAAAATTAAAAATTTAGGTTAGAAAAATTTATTGAAAATTTATTAACAAAAAATAAAGGTAGACACAATAAATTATAAATTTTATTAATTTAATTCTAATCATTTCGTTATTGATGTGGGTAGATAGATAGTACGCTCTGTTAAATAAAATCCTTTGGATTTTAATTTGCGAAAGTAAATTATTTAACAGGGTAAAAATTAAAATTTAAAATTTATGTCAGAAAAATTTTTTGGAAATTTAGAGTTAAAAAAAGAATCTTCTGAAGAACCCAAGGAGAAGTGGATTGTTTCTGCTTTGGAGCAAATAAAAGAGAAAATTTCAGGCTCAAAAGAAA
>CAYNMK010000032.1:0-4064 GCA_964398445.1 uncultured Candidatus Saccharibacteria bacterium
AATAGAACGCTTTACTTAACCTCTTTTTTGTATAAAGAAATTGAGAATGTTAATGATAAAGAAATAAAAGATTTTTTGAAATTTGCTTTTATTTCAATGATTCACCTTGTCTCAATTATGGTTTCGGCAAGAAGATCAAAAAGCAAAAGGCCAGATTCTGGTAGCTGGGGAAGGCCGGCATTTCTTTTACCTAAAAGACACATGGAGCAGAATTCTGTAATTTTGTTTCAAAGAGCAGTTGAGGATAGGCAAGGCGTTATAAAAGCAAAAAAATCATCAGAAAAATTGCTTGCAAATAAGGTAAAAATAGCAAGAAACTTTCAAGAATTATCTGACAACAAAAAAGATAAAAATTTACTCATTTTAACGATTGACACTTTGGATTTATCAAAGAGTATCCCTGAGAATAGTATTGATTATGTCATAACAGATCCGCCTTATGGTGGACTTATCCAATATTTTAGCTTGAGCAGTCTTTGGGCAATTTGGCTAAAGCACAATAATAAAAAATTTGAAATTCCATACGAGGATGAAATAACTATTGAACACAAAAAAGACTTTGAAAGATACCATAATCTTCTCACTAAAGCATTGCGTGAAATTTATAAGGTTCTAAAGCCCGGACATTATTTAACTCTGACTTTTCACAACAGAGAAATTAATGTTTGGAATTCGGTTATTAAGGCGGGGGCGTATTCAGGTTTTGTTTTTGAAAAAATTCTATATCAACCCAACAAACGAGCTTCTGAGGCAGGCGTTGCCATGCCATACGGTAGTGCAATAAGCGACTATTATTTGCGATTTAAGAAACCTGAAAAAGCGAGAGTATCTGATCATCAAAAAATGGACAAGGAAGAATATGAAAGAATTGTTGTTAAGGCCGCTAAAGACATTATTGCTTTGAGAGGTGAACCAACAGAAATGACTTTTATTTTGAATGGTATTTATACCGAGTTATTTTCAACAGGAAGATTTTTTGAAGGTAGCCATGACGATATTGTAAATATTCTTAAAGAAAACATCGGAAAGATGTTCGTTCTTATTGAGAGTAAAGAAGGGAAACTTGGTCCCAAATGGTGGCTAAAAAATCCAGAAGATATGCTTTTCAAACAAGTACCTTTATCAGATAGAATTGAAAAAGTAGTGCTTGATATGTTGCGAGGAAATATTAAAGTTACTTTTGACGAAATTCTGCAAAAATTATTTATCAGTTTTCCAAATGGATTAACGCCCGACACAAAAGGTGTCATAGAAGTATTGAAAGAATATGCGACAACGACTGGTGATGGTCGCTGGCGATATAAACCAGAAGTCAATTGCAGAGATTCAGAACACAGCGAAATGATTTACTATTTATCCGAAATCGGCAAAAAGGCGGGGTTTAAAGTTTGGATTGGGAGTAAAGAGCAGGGCGATACTTTCAAGAATGAAAAACTTTCAAAATATTGTACTGTGCCAAATCTTAAATTTTCCGGATTTTCCGATAAAGAACTTCGCCGAATTGAGATGATAGATGTCCTTTGGTATGACGATACTTCTATTAAATATGTTTTTGAAATTGAAAATAGCACAAGTATTACATCTGCGATAGAAAGAGCTTCGCATATTCCGGAAGAGTACGATGTAAAAAGGTTTATTGTTATCCCAGAAGAAAGACAAAAAATGCTTGAGAGAAAAATGAATGAGCCGATGTTTCAAGAGGGGTATAATAAATATAAATGGCGAACTATCTATTATGACGCATTGAAAGATTTTTATAATCTTCACAAAGGTGGTAAAACACTCAAACGCGATGATTTGTCTAACTTAAAATAAATATTATGCCAAAAAAGAAGCCTCAAACAAAACCAAAATATGACAAACGCAACACTATCAATGATTTAACTGGCAGAGAGTGGTTATTATTGACCAAAAGCGTTTGGATAAGTGAGAAATGCGTTGATGATAAGTTTGCGTTTCAACATCCGGCTCCTTTTTTAATCAATGATATTAAAAAACTGGTTAGATTTTTTACTAAAAAAGATATGACGGTACTTGATCCGTTTTGCGGTTCAGGGACAAGTTTAGTTGCAAGCGCGCAAGAGAATAGAAAAGGAATCGGAATAGATTTAAGTAAAAAATATTGCCAAATGAGCCGAAAACGCTTGCAAGATTTAAAGTTGAAAAAAAATCAACAAGTAGTTTGCGGAGATTCTCTCAAAAAAATATCTCAAATTAAAGGGAAGATTGATTATTGCGTAACTTCGCCACCGTATCACAATATATTAAGACATAATGGCGGGGGATTAAGAGAAGTGAAAGATAAGGATGTGCGAAATGGCGCACGTCTTGGTGTTGAATATTACTCAGACGACAAACGAGATTTAGGTAATCAGACGCAGTATAAAGATTTTCTGAAATTGTTAAAAGCGGCTATGGTAGAGGTGCATAAAAAATTGCGAGATAAAAAATACTGCTCAATTATAATCAGCGATTTTACTGTAAACAAGAAAGAGACAAACGCAAGTGGTGATATAATCAGGCTTATGCAAGAAATCGGATTTGGCTTTGAGGGAGCCATTGTGCTTGTTCAAGACAATAAGCCACTCTATCCTTTCGGCTATCCTTACGCCTATAAAATCAATCATCATCATCAGTATATTTTGAATTTTAGGAAACCATAAAATTTTTGCAGTTTGGCATAATATGTTTATTAAAAAAATCACAATTCAAAATTTTAGGCTGTTCAAAAGTGAAGAAGTTTTTGAAATTGATAATTTGAATATTCCAGATAATAACGAAGGTAGTGGTTTAAATTTGTTTGTTGGGGAAAATGGATGTGGCAAAACATCTTTGCTTGAAGCTTTTGCATTACCATTGCTCTCATACAAAGCAGATGGATTTTCGTTAAGTGATTTTTTTGATCCAAATGAAAAAGCCAGTATTCAAGTATTTTCTAAAGAAAATTTTGAATTTAGCGGTACGATGCCAAGAGTAAAATATAAAGGTAAGGGTTTCATTTTTGAAGCAGGAATAAGATCAAGAGAAGTAAAAAGTTATCTATCATCAATCGTTGTAAATGATCAAAAATATATTCGGGCTGATGGCGAAACGAAGCCAGAAGACGGAAAACCTGATTTGAGAGTAAGTGTAAATAATCCATGGAGTGGTTCAAGATTTAATGAAAATGATATTTTATTTTTAGATAAAAATCGCACTTATCAAACTCATTCAGGCACTTATAATCCAACAAGATTTGATCGCTTAATGGAAGACTTTGATTTGCAGTACCTCAAACAGGAAAATAATCCTTTTGATTGTAATGAAAAACTAAAAGAAGTTTCAAATGATATCAAGAATGAGTTTTTAAAAAATGCAATTAACAAATTTCAAGAAATAAGTGGAGAAAATATTTCTTTAGCTCATATAAACAATTGGACTCCGCATAACAAAGCATTTTTTGGTGTAGAAAAAGAAAATAAACAACATATTTTATTAAACAGCTTAGGCTCAGGTTATGAAATGATATTTTCCTTACTTTATTCTTTCTACCTTTCGCAACAAAGCAATAAGCAATTGATAGTTTTAGTTGATGAGCCAGAATTACATTTACACCCAAAACTTCAAGAAAGCTTTGTGAAAATACTTTTAGAATTTTCAAAAAGCACACAAATAATTTTAACCACACAATCTCCACTTTTTGTAAAGCAGGTTTTATATAACGAAAAGGTACAAGTGGATGTTCTAAAAAAAGAAAATAGTGAAGTAAAAATTGCAAAAATTAAAGATAGAGTTTTGCCTTATTTGTCGGCAAATGAAATAAATTTTATTGCCTTTGGCTTGCCAACTGAGGAATATCACAACGAGCTTTATGAAGAACTAAAAATTAGAGACGACGATAACCGCACTACTCCATTAAATTTGAAAGATTTTGATACTCATTTTTTTCAACAAACTAAACAAGAAACAGCAAATTATCCATATAATGGAGCAGCCAACCAAGTTAGCATTCATACGCATTTAAGAACTCAAATTCATCATCGTGGAACTGCCGGACAAGCAGATGTTGCACAAATAAAACAGTC
>CAYNMK010000033.1:0-3971 GCA_964398445.1 uncultured Candidatus Saccharibacteria bacterium
ATGATTTTTATTTACTATACCTAAAAATAGTGTTATTATCAATGAAATTTTACGCCCAGGTGGTGGAATGGCAGACACGCACGACTCAAAATCGTGTGCCGCAAGGCATGAGAGTTCGACTCTCTCCCTGGGCACCACCGAGAAAAAGTCAACAATTTGCAGGTTGCCTCGTTTCGTTCCTTGCAAGATTTTGTAACCAAAATTATGAGGGTTTATGCACGACTGCTAGTTGTTGATGGTATTGATTAAATGGTGGAATTAGTTTATTGTGATATTGAGTTAGTGCATTTATTATTCATCTATAATGATATAGATGAATAATAAAGATATTAAAGTTTATATAAAAATCAGTCAGCAGAAATATTCCATTTCTCCAGCTGTCTTTGATCATACTTAATAATAAAAAATATGGAAAAACCAAATCTACATTTTAAAGTAGTAACAACAAACTAAGAATCACACGACAACTTTGAGAAGGAAAGACTAGAAAAAGTAGCAGAAATTTTGAAGTTAGTTGAAAAAATTAATGAATCAAAAGAGAGTATCCCTTTCCCGGGTATCCAACCAGAAATTTACGCAAGAATGAAGAAAGATGACGAGGAATTTCCAGGTTACACTACACCAATAGACGAAATAATAAAAAGATGTGAGAAAGAGGGCATAAAAGTAGTTTTAGGAAAGCATCCAGAATCAGGCAATGTCTTTGTTTTACCAATAAGTAGTACTGATATTGAGATGGACAGTATTGCTCCCCACCAATTAGTAACTGAAACTATTGAAGATAAGCATCTTGAAGAATTGATACGGATAACAACTAAAGAAAGTAAACTTAAAAACAAAAATTTTGAAGAGGAGAATTCATCTCTTTAATTCTCATTTTTCTCTTAACGAGAAAATTTTTATAATTTTTTGTGGTTGGTCGACGAGCGATAATTAACAAAACTTAATTAAGTAAATAAAAATATGTCAAAAATTTTAAAGTCACAATTAGGTTTAGCGCCGATAATAATTGTTTTGATTGTTGTCGGAGCTCTTTTGCTTGGAGCAGGAGCAATATATTTATACCAGCAATCAAAAGTAGGGCCAGAGCCGGAAGTAACACAACCTATAACAGACGAAATTACTAATCATAGCAAGAAAATGACAATTAAAATCCCAGTAATTGACCTTGGTGGAGGCTTTTATTCGGGTGATAAAATAGGGGGTATTACAATCGCAAGAGAAACAGGAGATTTTATTGGTTGCGGGGATAGGATTATTTTTGTGGAAAAAGAAATTCCTCACACCACTAAACCTTTAACCGCCATATACCAGGAACTTTTCAGGGGAAGTGAAATAGTTGAAGGGACGAAATACTCAAATCCAATTGCTTGGCATAATCACGAAAGAGTTATACAGAGGACAAATCAACCGGACTTTATAAAAAGAGCATTACAATTTGATAAAGTCATAGTAGAAGATGGCATTACTACGGTTTATCTTGTGGGCGATTATATGAGCATTGGCACGTGCGAACCTCCGCGAGTAATGGCAGCGCTTGAATTTGCGGCTAAACAATATCCATGGATTAAAGAAGTTAGGATATATATAGAAAATGCCGAAGCTGAAGGTGTAATTTTTCATGGCGGTCGGGATCCAGTTCTTTGGGGTTGGAATTATTGTAGTCTTTTTTCTTGTTCCGTTGGTCAGGGAGATTGCGACACTGACGCTGAATGCAACTCTGGATTATTTTGTGCCCAGAATGTGGGCGTAAAGTATGGCCAGGTAGATAGAATGGATGTTTGCGAAAAACGATTCGAATAAAATGAAAGTCGTGAAAATTATTAATTTTTTAGTATTAGGACTTACGCGTTTGTTCTAGAATTATCATTCTAAGGGCGAAGCCTGAGATGATTTACGACTTACGACTTACGACTACAGAGATTCTTTGCGGAGCCTGTGCTGAGCGAAGCGAAGTAGCTCAAAATGAGAGTAAACGCGTAAGTCCTATTTAAATCTCAATTGCGTAAAGATAATCTTTATGTTTTGTTTATTATTTCTTTAGTTATACTTTTTTCGTTCCATAGTATTTTTTTCCCGTTGGCAATGTGAATAAATGGTTCACATCCCTTGCCAGTGATAATTACTGTATTATTTGGCTTTGCTAAAGAAATAGCCTTTTTAATTGCTTCTTTTCTGTCTAATATTTTATAAATAAAAGCGTGTTTTTGTATTAATGTATGTGAATTGGCGCAAATACCAGTTTCAATTTGATTTAAAATCCCTAATGGATTTTCTTCGTAAGGATCTTCATTGGTTAGAATAATTTTATCGCAATATTTTGCGGCAATTTTACCCATTTTTGGTCGTTTCCATTTATCTCGTCCTCCGCCAGCCGAGCCAAGAACGCAAATTAGCCCCGAACCTAAAGCCTTATAAACTTTTTCTAATGAATCAGGCGTGTGGGCGTAATCTATTATTATGTTGAATGGTTTGCGTTGAATAAATTCCATTCTGCCCGGAATACCTTGAAAATTTTCAATAGCTTTTTTAATAACAATTTCGCTAATATTTTGCGACTTAGCAAAACTAATTGCGGCAGCAATATTTTCTTTGTTAAATTCACCTAACAAATTAGAATTTATAACATAGGATTTTTTACCTGAAGTGTGATTTAAATATGCATGTGTTTTAGATGAAGATGCATTTTTAATATAAAAATTTAGGTAATTTTTTGAATATAAAATTATTTTTCCTCCCAGGGAAGATTTAATAAAATATTTAGCGTTAATATCATCTTTATTGATAAAAATTAATTTAGGGTTTAAACTCTGAGGCTTGCGATTTATTATAACAGATTTTTTTGCATATGCGAAAAAATCTGTTTTGGCTCTGCGGTATTTTTCAAAAGATCCATGAGCTTCAATATGTTCAGGTGTTAAATTAGTAAAAATTGCCGCTTGCCAATTAATAAATCGATGGCGATGTTGAGGAACTCCTTGCGAGGTTACTTCAATTAAGGCATATTGACAGCTGGACTTAACGGCTTTTCGCAGAAATTTTTGGATAAAAAATTTGCCAGGCATTGTGTTATCAGAATAATTTTTTTTACTTTTTTTATTAATTTTTATTCGAACAGAGGAAAGCAAGGCAGTTTGTTTTCCGTCAGCTTCTAAAATTGCATTTATCAACTCTAGGGTTGTTGACTTGCCCTTAGTGCCGGTAATTCCTAAAACAAAAATTTTAGATGACGGGAATCGATAAATAATAGCGCCCATTAATGTTATTAGCCAATGATAAGTTGGTTGGAAAAAATTGAAAATTGAATGAGGAATTATTTTTTTACTAAATTTTAATATAAAATTAACCATAAATTTAAATATTTTTATATACTTAACTGCAAGAATCCCGAGCATTATTTACAATATATCCTCAGGCTTTCCTTGTTTAAATAATTCTTCTCTTTGTCTTCGTTGCCAACCTCGTTCGTTTAACGCCATTTTTTCCAGCCCTAAAAAAAGGGGGGCTAACGTTTTTGGAAAAAATAGCTACGAAACTTCGGGGCAATACTCAGACATTCTTTCAGAATGTCCATTCAGAATATTCAGACGAGGAAAGTGTAAACAACGCTGTTAATTCTTATAAGTTAATTTAAGCATATATTAATTTCTTTGAATTACAAAATATTCATTTATACTTGTCGTTCCTGCCCGCATCGCTACGCGAAGCGTTGCAGGCAGGCAAAATGACAATGTAAAATTTTTAATTATCAATTTTCATTGAATTTTCAATGAACCAATTTTCAAACAGGTTTGAATAATCGAAAATTCTGGGCGGGGATTGTCCTGGCTAAGACATTTGACGATTCTTCGGTTTCGCTCATACAATACATTGTCAGCAATCTAATGCCTCAAAAGTCTAATATACTATGGACGGATTGCTACATTCAAGGAAATAATGCAACGCCCGTCTCCTGATAAAATATCTCAGCG
>CAYNMK010000034.1:0-3905 GCA_964398445.1 uncultured Candidatus Saccharibacteria bacterium
TAATAAAAATTTTAATAATTTTTCTAATTCATAAGTAGCTAAACAGCAAAATTTATCGCCGGCTCCATAATAGATAAATAGCTTTTTGTTTTTTTTCACTGCACCGGATGGAAAAATAATTGCGCTGGGACGAGCATATCTTACTTCATATTGCGCCTTAGGAATTAAAAAAGGGTGATCGCTTTTAGCCAGTATTTTTGTCGGATCTTTTAAATCTAAAAGAGCGGCGCCGATGCCAAAAACATCTGGCTCGGGTTTACTAATCCCGGTAATATAAGCCAATATCAACAACCAACCCTGCTTTGTTTTTATCGGAGGAGCGCCAACTTCAATTTCTAAATCTGGCGTTGAGGGAAATAAAATATTTTTACCTTCTTGGTCTTTTTCCAACCACCACTTATCCCAATATTCTTGAGACAAGATATCTTGAATGTTATCAAAAAAAGCAATCCCTGTTTTTAACGGCCGCAGGTCCGGCTCTAAAGCAAAAATTGCCGCCATCTTTCCATTAATTCTTTCCGGAAAAAGCGTCATCCCCTTTGCGTTAAACGGTGTTATAATACCATGCTTGAAGATTGTTTTAAAGTCCTTGGTTGTTGCTAAGGCAATTTTAACATATTCTTTGCTAGGAGGAAAGTGGGAAACAGCAGTATAAAAAATATAATATTGATTTCCAAATTTAGTTATTCTTGGATCTTCACAGCCAAAATATTCCCACTTATGTTCTGGTTTTGTAAATAGGCGATGATTTTTAAAATTGACTCCATTTTTACTATTTGCATATCCCAAAAAAGAGATATGAAAGCCTGGTTTAGATTCATCAAAAAATTGAGAAGAATGCGCCCGATAAAGCATATGAAAGATATTTTTTTCATCTCTAATAACACAAGGATTAAAAGTACCATCAGCTTCCCACCAATTTCTTTCATTTGGACACAATATCGGGTTGTGGTCATATCTGTCAAATTCAATTTGAGATTCAGCAATTTTCAATAACCCGGTTAAAAGCTCTTTTAAGTTCGTCGTTGCCACTCCAATTACGCTATCTCCGGCGCCGTAATAAATAAATAATTGATTTTTAATTACCACAGCTCCGCAGGGGAATATTGCTCCCGGAAAAGTCCCTTTGGTTTCATAATCTTCTTGCGGTTCTAAAATAGAAAAATCTGTTCTGGCTAAAACTTGAGTCGGGTCTTTAATGTCTAACAATATGGCGCCTAACCGATACTTTCTATCTTGCTCTGAAAGGCCGTGATAAATTAAAAGCCAGCCTTCTTTTGTTTTAATGGGAGGGGGGCCTATACCAACCTTTCTACTGTCCCACTTATCTGTTCTTGGCATAAACCAGCAACTTCCTTTAACCCAATGATTTTCTTTAAAATTCAAATCTTTAACTGTATCAACCCAAATACAAGGATGAAATCGGTGAAAGATATAATATTTTCCATTAATTTTTTGAGGTAAAAGACAAGCGTTTTTGTCGTCTATCCCCGGCGGAGAAATTAAAACCGGTTTTTTCCATTTCCAGCGAAAAGCGAGAAAATCTTTTACCTTTATTGAAGTCAAGGCGACTCTGGTTGGGTGAACTCCATCAAAGGCGGTATAGCACATATAAAACCGATCTCCGAGCTTAGTAATTCTTGGATCTTCACAGCCCGACCAAACTCCTGGCTTGGCTTTCATTTCAAAACTTTCCCGCGGCTTATAAATCGGTTCAGGTAATCGCTGGTCAAAATTAAAACCATCTTTGCTTATCGCCAATCCAAAAGTAGAAGTGTTATCATCGGAAAAAGCTCGATAAACAAGATAAACTCTTCCCTGTTCATAGATTGCCGCTGGATTAAAAACATCTCTCGCTTCCCAGGAGTGCTCTTTTATCGGTTTTAAAATAGGGTTATTTTTATAACGCTCTAATTGCATAATCCATTAATCACTGTATATGTGATGCTATCTAAATTTTAGCATACTTTATCATTATTGGTCAATAGTCCTTATAATTTATAGAATGTGTGACCTCTTTCACAATTTTTCTGTCGTCCCAAGGAATTTTTCTGCCTCCGGCGACACACATCCAAGGTTCACCTCCCTTGCCGGTAATAATTACCACATCGCCTGGTTTTGCCAGAATAAGCGCCTTTTTAATCGCTTCGCGCCTGTCTAAAATTTCATAGACAACCAAAGAAGGATTAGCCCCTCCAATTCCAGATTTTATTTCAGATAAAATCTGACCTGGGTTTTCATCATACGGATCTTCGTTGGTCAAAATTATTTCATCGCAATATTGAGCTGCAATTTTTCCAAACTTAGCTCTTTTCCACTTATCCCGACCGCCGCCACAGGAACCAAAAACGCAAATCATTTTTTTATTTTGTGTTTTATCTCTTATCGCCCGTATCGTCTGATAAACTTTCTCTAAAGCGACCACAGTATGAGCGTAATCAACGATTACAGCAAACGGTTCTTTAATAATCACTTCCATTCGCCCGGGAACCATTTCTATTTTTTCTAAGGCTTTTTGACATTCCTCTAAACTAATTCCTTCAGACAACCCAAAACAAATCGCAGCCAAGACATTAGAGATATTAAATTCACCTAATAATTTTAGTTGAAAACTAATATCTCCAATAAAAAATTTAATACCATTATTTAAAACTTGAGTGCTTTTAGCAATAATTGTTTGAAAATTGGAGGTAGACTTGATGCTAGAAATTTTTAAACCGTAACCATATTTCTTTTTAGCTGAATATTTTGAAAAAAATAATCGATTCTCATCGTCAAGATTAATAATATGCGTCTCTTTAGCAATTTGAAAAAGCTTTTCGTTTTCAGCCCGCATCTTTTCAAAAGAACCGTGCGCTTCAATATGTTCTGGGGTAATATTAGTTAAAACCGCTACCTTAAAATTAATAAACCGATGCCGATGTTGTTTAATCCCTTCATCGCTCACCTCCAAAACCGCGTATTGACAGCCGGCTCTAACTGCGTCTCTTAAGAATCGTTGAAGTTTAAGGCGGCCGGGCATAGCCATTTTTAAAGTATTTTTCCATTCTTTGGTCCCAATTTTGAAATGAATAGAAGAAATAGCAGCTGTTTTATGGCCGGCTTGCTCTAAAATCTTAGCAATTAAATTAACTGTTGTTGTTTTGCCGTCAGTGCCGGCAACACCAATAACCTTTATCTTTTTGGAAGGAAATCCAAACAAAAATGTGCCGAGCAAAGGCAAAATAAAATGATACCAATTAATTAAAAAAGGGAATAATTTTTTAATTAAATTTTTCATTGTTAATTTTATTATACTCTTTGTATCCAAATTTTACAAGCAAAGTCGCCCTCCTGTTCTCAGAAAGAATTTTTTTATTTCTTGTGAAATGGGCACAATCTCTCTTTCAAAAAACATTACATAAATTTAAGCAAAAACATTAAATCCTTGAACGATCCCATTAGTCATTATTGTGCAAACTTAACAAGGCCAATATGGATACCCCCTTGTCGCCATATTCATCGTAAATAAATCGATCAAAAACCTAAAAGTGACAAATCTATACATTACATTGACTTTTTTTATAAAACGATTATTATCTAAGATAGAAACAAGGCTTTTTGCCACTTAAAATGTTAAAAGAACTCATTGATCAATTTTATGCAGATAATTTTAGAGAAAAAGATAAGCTCTATTTTTATGTTACCGATGCTGGAAAGTGTCCACGAGCAGTTTATTTTAAATTTAAAGGCGTTCCGCAAAAAAAGTTTGATCCTAGAATTTTGCGAATTTTTGACAATGGCGATTATTCTCATATGAGGATTATGTCAACTCTTTTTGGCTTAAACCTTGTCCGGGCCGTAGAAATTAAAATCCCTCCCCAAGAAACTATTTCCGGTCGGGCAGACGCTATTATTGGCATAAG
>CAYNMK010000035.1:0-3296 GCA_964398445.1 uncultured Candidatus Saccharibacteria bacterium
TAGGTATTAAGTTTTTGCGGCACATAGAAAGAACGAGAATTCTTTTTCATCTTATCTCTTCAGAGTCAGAAGATTTTAAAAAAGATTATGATATTATAAGGAAAGAGATAGGGGCTTACAGTAAAGATCTTGCGTCTAAGAAGGAATATACTATAATTACCAAGTCAGATCTTCTAGGGGAAAAGAAAATAGGGGATTTTCAGCATACTTTAGCTATTTCAATTTATGATGACGAGTCCATAGATAAAGTTAAAAAAATTTTAAGAGACATTGACGCAGAGATTAAACTTTTTTAAAAAATATTTTCGTGTTATACTTAAAGGTAAGAACCTTGCTTCACCCCGTTAAATTCGCTTCGCGACTATTTAACAGGGTAAAGGTCGACGATTAAACTGTAAGTAGATTAAAAAACATGGAAGAAAATTTAAAAAAATTTACTAAGAATGAAAAAAGTTTTTTACTAACAATTTTTACTATTTTCTCTATTGCCTTGATTGCCTTGATTGTTATTTTAGCTCTCAATAAAATTGAATATAGAAAATATATTGGACAAGAGTTTGAAGCGAGAAATACAATTACTGTTTCTGCCCAAGGAGAAATTTTTGCCAAACCGGATTTAGCAATAGTTAGTTTTTCAGTTGTTTCAGAGGCAAAAACCGTTGGCAAGGCAATGCAAGAAAATACACAGAAAATGAACGCTATAATTGATTTTATGAAAGAAAACGAAATTGAAGATAGAGACTTGAAAACAATCGCCCTTAGGGTAAATCCTCGTTATGAATGGCATGATGATGAAATTCATCACAGGCGAGACAGAAGAGTGTTGGTTGGGTATGAAGTTCGTCAATCATTGGAAGTCAGAATAAGAGATATGGGGAAAATAGGCGTAATAATACAAGGAGGAACAGATCTTGGCGCTAATCAGGTTGGGAGTTTACGATTTACAATTGATGATAAAGAAGAGTTGAAAAATCAGGCGAGAGAACAAGCGATTGAAAAAGCAAAAGAGAAAGCAAAAGTATTAGCTGCTCAATTAGATGTTAGATTAGTAAGAATAGTCAATTTCAGAGAAGATCGTTATAGACCAATTACGCCTCGTCATGGTTTTGATATGGAAGTAATGGCGCCTATGGCTGAGGGAGCGCCTGAAATAAAGATAGGGGAAGATAAGATACAAACTTTTGTCCATATCACTTACGAAATTAGATAACAGAAAGACAATATAGATGTCCCAGTTAGTTAGAAAATTTACTGGGGCTTCTATTTATATAATATAGCTTATATTTTTTTGAGAAAATGAATTTTCTTAGAAATTTAGAAAAAAACTATGTTTGATAAGCTTAAACAATTAGGACAATTAACCCAGCTTAAAAAATTAAAAGATTCTTTAGAAAAAGAAAGGAAAGAAGTTGAAAAAGAAGGAGTTAAGGTGATAGTGAATGGCAAGATGGAGATTGAAGAGATTAAATTAAACCCTAATCTGGAGATAGAAGAACAAGAAAAGATTGTTAAGGACTGTATCAATGAAGCGATGCAACAAATTCAAAAAGAAGCGGCTCAAAAAATGATGCAAGGGTTTTAACTTATGCCGGAATTACCCGAAGTCACTACAATGGTTAATAGTTTAAAGAAGAAGGTTCTTAATAGAACTATTGTTAAGGTTTGGACAGATGCTGAAAAGTTAATTAAAATTATTAGCTTTTCAAAATTTAAAAAAACGGTTGAAGGAAGAAAGATAGAAGATATTTTTAGAAAAGGAAAAGTTATCTGTTTTCAATTAGATAATAACAAAATTCTTTTTGTTCACCCTAAGATGAGTGGACATTTTTTAATTGGCAGATGGAAACGGATAGGGAATAAATGGCAACCGGAACAAAAAGGGAATTTAGAAGATCCAATGAATAGGTTTATTCATTTACTTTTTTGGCTGGATAGTGATTTGATGATTGCGTTTTCTGATTTAAGAAAATTTGCCAGAATAGAAATATGGAACAAAAAAGAATTAGCTAAAGCAGGAATAATTCAAAAATTAGGACCAGACGCCTTAGAAATAACTTTTAATCAGTTTCAAGAAATTTTAAAAATATCTCGAAAAAAGATTAAACAAGTTTTAATGGAGCAAAATTTAATTGCTGGTATTGGTAATATTTATGCTGATGAAATTCTTTTTCAAGCAAAGATTTATCCCCTTAAAATAGCTAATAATTTAACTAAACAAGAGATTAAAAAGATTTATCAAGCGATTAAACCAATTTTAGAAATAGCGATAAAACTTGGAGGTAGTAGCGTTGGTGATTTTCGTAATCTTGAAGGTGGTAAAGGTAGTTTTCAAAATAATATTAAAGTTTATCGTCGTCATAATCAAAAATGTTTAGTTTGTCAGACAATAATTAAAAGGGAAAAAGTTGCTAGCCGTTCAACTCATTTTTGCCCTAAGTGTCAAAAAAGCGAGTAAAATAATAATATTGGTTTTTTCTTAAAAGTTTTTAAAAAAAATATGCTAGGAGCGACTGTGCCAACTATAGGCGGATTTCATATGGGTTTTAAATGGGGAGATGAATGGGGATGCGAGTGTATTCAGATTTATATTACTCTTTCGCGAAAATGGGCTGTTTCAGATTTGTCTCAAGATGAGATTATAAAATTTAAGACGGCTTGGCAAAAAAGCAATATCAAAGAAGTGGTTGCCCATATACCATATTTAGTTAATTTAGCTTCTCCGGATGATCTTCTTCGGCAGAAATCAATAGAGCGTTTGCGAATTGAGCTTTCCCGAGCTGATAAGTTTGGCGTTTCTCTATTAGTTTTACATCCTGGTAGTTATACAACATCTACCAAAGAAGAGGGAATAGAGAGAATAGTTTTAGGATTAGATATGCTCTTAAAGGGATATAACGGAAAAGTAAAGATTCTTTTAGAGACAATGACTGGTCAAGGAACAATGATTGGTTCTTCTTTTAAAGAGATAGCCTTTATTTTGGGTCGGGTTAAAAATCAAAAATCAGTTAAGGTTTGTCTTGATATTGGGCATCTCTTTATGGCTGGTTATGATATTAGAAATTATGCTGGATATAAAAAAACTCTTACTGAATTTGAAAAAGTTATTAGTATAGATAAAATTAAAGCGATTCATTTAAACGACTCAAAGAATGATTTGGGTTCGCGCAAAGATCGTCATGCTGATATTGGTAAAGGAAAAATGGGAATGACGGTATTTAAATTATTAATGAGAGATCAAAGATTTAAAGATATTCCAAAAATATTAGAGATTCCTAATTTAGAAACAAAAGCTAAGC
>CAYNMK010000036.1:0-3286 GCA_964398445.1 uncultured Candidatus Saccharibacteria bacterium
TATTGAAGCATTTAAAAAACTCAACGAGGCGTCGCGTACTGGTTCGATACTTCTAGACTGGACTACAAAAAATTTAGATACTGGAGAGTACGAAAAAATTGAAGAAAGAGAAATAAAAATCTATTTTAAAGATTATCCAGAATTAAAACCGTTATACAAAAATTGGATAGATTCAAAATGGGAAATTTGGAGAGAAAAAAACGATAAATATAATATTTCAAATCAAGCATATGATAAATTTTATGCATTGAGGTCTTTTTTGAAAACTGAATCAGATGGCTTTGACTTGTTGTGGAGTCACGATATTTTAACTTGGAAACAGAATGGTACAGAAATATATCATCCGACATTATTTACTCCTGTTAATATTGAATTTGAACCAAATAGAAATATAATTTCTATCAAATTTGATATAAATTCAAAATCTTATTTTGATATTTCTTTTGTGAGAGAGGCTTTAAATGAAACCAGTACAAATTTAATAGACATTGATGACCTTGCGGAGAGAATAAATAAAAAAATAAATGATACTGAATTTAATGTTTGGGATTATAAATTGGTTCATAAATACCTAGAACAGCTTGTACATCATATTTCTTCGGATGGAGAATCAAAATATAATACTAGGGATGTAGATTTAGAGATTACTTCACAACCGACTTCTTTTAATATACACAACTTATTTTTATTGAAAAAGAGCGGGAAGAGCTGGGCTGATTATGCAAAGAAAATTCAAGAAGATATAAAAAATAATGGTACCCTGACTCCCTTTTTGGATGATTTGATTTGTGGTGATGATAAAAAAATTAAGAAAAAAGAAGATAGCAAAGATAATGAAGAAAGTGATAAAAAGAATTTTGACGATAAGATTTTCGATGGAGAGTTATATTTTCCACTTCCATACAATGAAGAGCAGAAAAAAATAGCAAATCAAATTGAATTTGACTATGGGGCGGTTGTTCAAGGTCCTCCAGGAACTGGAAAAACTCACACTATCGCAAATCTTATATCTAGATTTCTTGCAAAAGGAAAAACAGTTTTGATTACGTCGCAAACTGGACAAGCACTTTCTGTTTTGAAAGATAAAATACCGTCAGAAATAAGAAGCATGGTTGTATCGCAAGTAGAGACTAGTTCAAGAAATAGTGATCTTCAATCTGCTGTATCAGAGATTAACGCCACATTATCAGATAAAACAAAATTTACACCAGAAAAAGAAAAGCAAAAACAAGTTGAACTTCAAAAAATAAGAGAAAAAATAGCAACAAAAAATAATGAATTTCAAAGTAAAGCTTTACTAGATTCTAGAGAAGACATAACAATTGGTACAGAAAAGTTTGCGCCTATGACTGCCGCTAAATTCTGTACAAAATTTCAAAATACTAATCAATTTAAAATATCAGACGATATTAAATATGATGACGAATTAGGCATTTCGCAACATAACATAAATGATTATATATCGGCATTAAAGAGTTCAGGTAGTGATGTTTGGGACTTTGTAACTTTAGATAAAGTGCCCACAATAGAAACATTGCCTACTGAAAATAACCTCAAACGTTTTTTTGAATTAAAAAATGATCTCAATAAAGAAGAATTACAGTTATTTAAGTTATATGTTCCAAGCAATGAAAGTTTAGAGAAGTTAGACAATGTAGAAGAAAATATAAATGATTATAATATCCATAACAAAAAATCATTAAAATTCAAAAAGCGTTTAAAAGAAGTTGATTTTTTTGCGAAAACTAATATTTCAGAATCAGACTTTTTTAACACGATGAAGCAAGATGGCGTTTTTGATATTCATGACTCACTTGAGAAACTTAAAGAATCCCTGCTTTCTTTTAACGAACCGTACGAAAAAGAATTATTTGAAGTATTAAAGAATAGTAATCAAAAACAAAAGTGGAGAGATGTTTTAGCAAAAACTAAAAAATTATTACATAAATATAATGATTCTGATAACATTTTACTTGGTAAAAAAGTAAGTTTAGTTAAAGAGTACGATATAGATTATATACCAGCACTAGAAATAATATCTAAAATTGAAGAACAAGCAAAGACTAATGGCGATAAGGTTAAGAAAGGTATCGGACTACTCTTTAATTTGGATATAAAAAAGTTTATAAAAAATACAAAGATTGATGGAAGAGAGCTTCACGACAGTAATGATGTTGATGTTGCAAAAGCCTATTTTTTAAAAACAAAAATAGAAGATGATTTAAAAAATATTTGGGAACAAGCTTTTCAAGTTATGAAAAACAGAAAAGAATTTTCAACTTCATTTAATATAGTTGAGTTTGAGGGATTTGTAAGTGGCATAACTCGTATTGTTTATTTTGAAAAAGATAATCTAAAACTAAAAACAAACATACAAAAGTATAAATTATTTAAAGAAGTAGATATTTTTGATTTGTCTTTTGTAGAAAGCTCAATCATTGTTTTTGACAATTTTCTCTCCTGTTTCAAATCCAATGTATACAAAAACCTTATAAACGGAGTAGCTACGGACTTTGAAAAAGATAATTCTCATGAAAAAACAATCTTGTTATCAAACGCCATCAAAGAAATGAATATTGAAAAAATTACTTCTACAAAAAAAGAGATTGAAAAATTGAATGACAGGAAAGAATTGTCTGAAGAGTATAGTAAATTGTATGAAGAGATTTTTAACAGCACTATAAAGAAGCTGAAATCTAACAAAAACAACCATAAAGAAATTATAACATTCTTGCAGAATATTGAGACTGGAAATCTCAAAGAAATTAAGTCTTTCTATAAAAAGATACCAGACTTGTTAGACAAGCAAAATAAATCTGAACAAATTAAAATTGTTGAGGATAGCCTGAGTACCAAACTACAAAAAACTATAAGCGAGATAAAACTTACTATTAAAAAAGATGGTGATGTTGAATTTGATATAGAAGAAAATTGGAAATGGAAAAGACTGATTAGCTGGTTGGATAAATTACATTCTGGCGATTCAATATCTAAGGTTAGTAAAGATTTACATATACTGAAAAATCAAGAAAGGGATTCGGTAAAAGAACTTGTACAGATTTCAGCTTGGATGCATCTTAAAAAACGAGTTACAAAAAAGCAAAAAGAAGCTCTTGCTTCTTTCGCACTAAATATAGATAAGTATGGAAAAGGGCTTGGTAAGCATGCTCCTAAATATATGAAGTATGCAAAAAATGCTTTAAAGGTTGGAGGAAGTGCTGTTCCCGTATGGATTATGCCAGTTAATACAATACATCAATTATTTCCTGATCCAAAAGCTGGAATG
>CAYNMK010000037.1:0-3206 GCA_964398445.1 uncultured Candidatus Saccharibacteria bacterium
CGTATGTTAATTGGTACGGACGGGTGTTGCAACTAATCCTTGAACTAGGGCGTGCCGTCTTTTACTTTTATTGGTTAACGTGTTATTTTTAAATATAAACATTCTTTAATCTTAAAAGAATTGGTGAAAAAAATAATAGAATTAATAAAAAAAAATTTATTAAATCATAGGTAAAGAGTTTGCACAAATTACAATATAAACTTATATAAGCTATTGCTTATATAAAAATTTTAAAAGTGAAAAAAAATAAATTACTTAAACCGAAAACTAAAAAATGCAAATCTCCTAAAACAAAAACAGGTTTAATTTTATGCCCGGAATGTAACGCTGCTTATTATAAAAAATCTTGGCGCCATAATCTTCGGCACTTAAAAAATATTCACGAAAACTTACCAATAAAATTTATTTTTTGTATTGCCTGCAATATAATAAAAAACAAACAATTTAAGGGTCAAATTGAAATTATTAATGCCTATGAAAAAATTTCTAAAGAATTAATTAATTTAATTGAATTGTTTTGCAATCGAGCGTATAAACGCAATCCGATGCATCGGCTTATCAACATAACACAAACTAATTCAAAATTAAGGCGAACCAATATGGATAAACTTTCAGATAAGTCAATGCGCCTAATGATTACTACAACCGAAAATCAATTAGCCGTACGACTTGCCAAAAAAATTAAACAAACATTTAAAAAAGCAGAAATGAAAATATCTTACTCTTCAACACCAAGCGACATAGCGCATATTAAATTAACTTTTGAATAATACGAAGCTTGTAGTGGCAAAATTAAAAAAGAAAATCAGAAATATTAAGATAAATTAATTAAAATTTTTATTTTTTAGTCAGCGTTTTTAACACTATTTTTAACCGCTCTTCAATTTTTTTAATTTTTAAAGGAATTTTTTTAAGCGCCTCCCTAACTTCATGCTGTTTATAACCAAGACCCTTCAATGCCTCTTCAATATCATTATCTAGCTCCATTAAGGATAGCGTTTCTTCGTCTTTTTTACTTTCAAATTTATCAGAAAGTTCTAAGATAATTCTATTAGCTGTTTTTTTGCCAACTCCTGACGCTTTAATTAAAAGATCCGTACGTCGTTGATTAACAGCTGCCAATAATTTATCAATATCCATTATGCCAATTATTTTTAAAGCCACTTTCGGGCCAACCCCAGAAATTGAATTAAGTATTTTAAAAAAATCTAATTCATTTTCTTTTAAGAAGCCATATAATTCTATTCCGTCTTGCCGAACGCAAAAATAACAAAAAAATCGTGTACACAAACCAAGCCGTGGCAAAATTATAAAAGTTTTAGACGAAATAAGAATCTTAAATCCAATGCCATTAACATCAATAACTGCAAAATCACGTTTTTTGATAATTAATTTACCAAAAAGAGAATAAATCATATATTAAAAATAATATAAAAATTATCGCAAAAAGTCAAAATAAATAAACTTATACTTGCGACTGTCATTATCTTGCACTAAAATATAAGAATGCAAAAATATTCAAAATCTTTATGCATTGGTATAATAATGGACGGCAACCGTAGATGGGCAAAAAAGCGTAAACTTCCAATATTTTTTGGACATTATGCTGGATATAAAAAACTTAAAAAAGTTATTTTATGGGCCAAAAAAACCGAAATAAAACATATTATTATTTATGCATTTTCCACTGAAAACTGGGAACGAAACGAAAAGGAAATTAACGCGCTTATGGGTGTTTTTGAAAACGCACTAAAAAATAAAAATGATTTCAAAAAAAATAATATAAAAACAATATTTATCGGGCAAATTAACCGTTTTCCTGAACGCATCAAACAAGGAATAAAAAAAATGGAAAATTCAACCAAAAACTGCGACGGAATTCAAATTTATATTGCAATTTCATATGGAGGAAGAGCTGAAATTATCTCCGTAATAAACGATTTTCTAAAAAAGGGAGCAAAACAAATTTCAGAAAAAGAATTTTCTAATAAACTCTGGACGATTAACGCGCCTGATCCGAATATTATCATTCGTACTGGCGGAGAAAAACGACTATCAAATTTTTTGCCATGGCAAGGCATATATAGCGAACTCTTTTTTACAGACACTCTTTGGCCCGAATTTACTAAAAATGAATTTAAAAATATTCTTTCTGAATACGCAAAACGTGAAAAAAGAAAAGGAAAATAATCAAATAAGTCAATCGGTAGATAAACAAAGGGTTTTTTTAAAGCCTAGGTTTTATCAGCCGATTCAATCGTAAGGCTATTACTACACTTTTTCGCTTACTGTCGCACAATGTTGTAAAACGTGAAACATATATCACAAAATTGGGCAATTTTTAGCATTTTTAACCAAAATTAAGCAAAATTTAGACAAAAAATAGTAAAAAACTTGTAACCGGTGTGTAAAAATTACACACTGGTTACAAAAATTTATCTATCCGGTGTGTAAAAATTACACACTGGTTGCAAAAATTTATCTATTTTGAGAAAATAATCTATAATTTTCCTTAAATTATCCACGTAAATTCGCTTCTATGATTATTAAATTCGCGTTTATCTGTTTCTATGACCTACAAATCTCAACTTGGCAAATTAGGCGAAGATGCCGTGTGTCAATACCTTATTAAAAATGGTTATAAAATTCTGGAAAGAAATTTTCGCAAACCATGGGGAGAGTTGGATATTATAGCTAAAGCTCCAGGTAAAACACTTGTTTTTATTGAAGTAAAAACTATAAGCGGCAATATTCAGGCAGAGGAACAATTAACCAAAGCCAAACTTCAAAAGATTAGAAGAACTGCCTCTTTATACGCTGGTCATTTTTCAGAAAAAATTAACGACAAAAAAGGATGGAGAATTGATCTTGTCGCCTTAACCTTAAATAAATCGAACGAGTTGACAATATCTCTAAAAGATTGTCTTATAAACCATTATGAAAACATTCACTAAGCGCGAGCTTAATACTAAAATAAACGGTTCATACGTTCTATAAGCCGTTTATTTTACCAATCTTTTCTGTGGCTAACATCTACTAATATGGAGGGCCCGCGTAGCAAGGTTGCATTTTTATGTTAGGAGCGAGCTGAATTTTGATATTCAAAAACCTACGAACAAAAAAAGATTTTTAACTTTAACCCATTCCTAAGTCCCTAGTTCAAGGATTAGTTGCAACACCCGTCCGTACCAATTAACATACGGACA
>CAYNMK010000038.1:0-3157 GCA_964398445.1 uncultured Candidatus Saccharibacteria bacterium
CCGATGCCGACGTTGCCGGTTATCGCCGCATTCCCGACGACATGTAACATCTGAGCAGGTGAAGCAGTGCCAATACCAACAGCACCAGTATTCATTATAACAAATCTACTGAAATCCCAAGTACCAGCGTCAGTTAATGGAGCTATATAAAGTCTATTAGCCCAAGGATGAATTAAAAAATTTCTATGAGCATCTGTACCTACTCGAATATTGCCTCTTGTACGTATATTACCTGCCACCTCCAACCTCGCCCCCGGCGCCGTCGTCCCGATGCCGACGTTGCCGCCGATTATTGCAAGAGATTGATTGTTTTGTATTCCTGTCCCCGTTGGATCATCCCAATATTCTATACTAATTGGCTGAGATCCCCCATCAGGGTCCACAAATTTTATTCTTGCAACTTCTCCTGCTACCATTGTAGCTGGTTTTATTAATATCGCATCATTAATAGAGGACACATGTAGTTTTGCCTCCGGCGCCGTCGTCCCGATGCCGACGTTGCCGACGTTATAAAAAACGCTTGTCCCACTCTTTTGCCAAAAATCAGGGTCTTCAATTGGAGGATTAGTGCCTGGACCGGTAAAAGCCATAACTATCGCGGCTATTAAAACGCCTGTTGTTATGGAAGCTATAAATGTAAATAAAAGTTTTAATTTTTTCATAAGTTTATTAATTTTTAATATTTAATATTTAATCAATTTTTGATTGCACGACCTTTATATTGTTAATTTTTAATTGATAAATATCAGCACGCCTCAACTTGTTATTAGTATAATTCAATTTCTAATAAATTAATTATATTTTTCCCGACCTTTGTCATAAATTCTTCTTTTTATTTCCAGCTTCTTACTGCCGAAATTAATAAGCAACCCTTTCTCTACTTTTAAACCAGAATGCTTTAATTCTTCCTCCAATGCTCTGTCCACTACTTTTTCTTTAAAAGCTCCTCCAAATTTTTTCCATATCTTAAAACAAGATCCCCTAATAAGATAAGTTTCTCTGGTATATAAAAAGTCCTTGACTAGTTTTTTTAACATATTACGAATATATCAGCTTGTTTCAGCTTGTTATCAGCGTAAATCTGCTTCTATGGCGACCAATTAATTATAATATCATCAATTCGAGGGCTTGCGGTTGTTTTGGTTAAAAATATTTTATACCGAACATAACGATAATTATTATGGAAACTTGGAATAATCGGAGTTGAAAAATCATTATTAATTGGCCCATAGTAAGAAGTGATGCTATTTTCATTCCCAACAAAATTCCAGGTCGCGGCTTCAATTATTTGAACTCTATAATCAGAAATCGCGCAAGTATCGCCAATGCCAGAATTATTGCAATTAAAACTAATCCAACCAATATGCTCATTCCAAGCCCAACCAGTAAATTCACCTGTTATAGGATCAATATTAACCCTATAATCAGAAATCGCACAAACATTCGGATCAAGGCAATTAAAACTAATCCAACCCACAACGTCGCTCCATGCCCAACCACTCAAATCGCCTGTGATGGAATTGTGAAATACTCTAAAATTAGAATTTAAACAAATATCACCGGCTGGTGAAGTAGCGCAATCTAAGGCAATTTCCTGAATATCATCGTTGTAAGCAAAACCAGTAAGCAGAGTATCTTCTACAGTTACTCTGCCCGGAAGATGACAAAAATTAATCCAGCCGACATAGTCATTCCAAGCATAACATTGAACATCGCCAAGCGTAGCTATCTGAAATCTCACAGTGCCATCGCCTAAATCGCCTTGCCAAAGAACACTATTAAAGGCCGCTCCATTTATTCTTTGGGTGTCAAAAATGCTAGATATTAAGGTGCCTTCTGTAGAGCCAGCGCTTAAAACTATTGAGCCAGGATTAGATGTAAAATCAATATTAGTGGAAGCAGAAAATTTCTTATTAGGAGAAATAACCTTTTCATCCAAAATAATTCCATCAGACCAATCAGTTTGAACAAAAACCGCATCATAATGCCTAGTTAAATACCGTGTTGTGCTAATTGATCCAACTTCTCCTGCCCAACTCACTGAAATAACAATTCTTTGAGTTGAATTATCTTCTAATATTCCAATTCCATTAACACAAATTCCCGCGGATTCTTTCGTAATGTCACCCGTGCCACAAGCAGTCCGATAAACATTCTCTGCCGAGAAATAGCGAACAAAATCTCTATTTTCAACTATTATAACTTCCGTTCCAGAAATAACCTCCCTGGCAACATTCATATGATATTGAGAATCAGGACCCTTAATGGGAATATTATAAATCGCGTTCCAATCAGACTTAGAGATAACCTTAAGGTTGTCAATTAATTCCTGCGCCAAAAACCCGGCAGTCAGGTTATTTTTTGCCCATAAATTATTTTTAAGAATTAGAGCAATTGTGCCTGACGAACCAACAATCAAAACAGCGCCGACAGAAAGAGCGATAATAACTTCAACTAAAGAAAGGCCAGACGAAAATGAAGAGGAGATAAAAGAAAAAAAAGAGGAAAGTTTTTTTCTTATTTTTTTTATCATTTTTTACTGCGAATTTTAATTATAAAACTAATCAACATTGCCAATGTGTTATTAAGAATTCAAAAGAATACGACAAAAATTTAAAATATAAGAATAAATTTTAATTTTTAATATTGCATTACCCCTTTAGGGCTTATTGTTATAATATTAGAAGTAGATACATCTCTTGTCAATGAGATAACAATAGAAGTAACTTCAATTAATTGACCAGTAATCGGCTCAAAAATTATATCTTTAAAAAAACCGTCAGCGGGATTAATAAATTGGATCTCCGGTGGCAGATTATTTCTTGAAATAACATTGCCCGCAACATAGCTCGTTCCAAAAAATAATTCATAAAAATCATTGCCTGCTCCGACTGGATTCTCAAAACGAACCCCCCAACGAACTCCGCGTTCCTGAGTAATAGAACGATTTTGAGCATCTCTTATGACCATAACAATACTTTGCTTTGTTAAGTCAAGCGTACGATGCTGTTGAAAATTTAAAAGATTCAAAACTCCAAATCCAAAAAGAAGCGCTGAAATCGAAATAACTATAATTATTTCAATAAGAGTAAATCCTTTATAACGAGGATTTAGAATATAGGATTTAGAATTTAGGGATTTTATTAAACCGTCAATC
>CAYNMK010000039.1:0-2943 GCA_964398445.1 uncultured Candidatus Saccharibacteria bacterium
GCGACATAACGCCAGGGACGGCAACGGTGATCGAGGCTATGAGCGCAGGAAAGAGAGCTGCAAGGGCAATTCATGAGTATGTCTCAAAAACATAACGAACGCCACGATTTCATATAACATATGCGATTAAGAGAAGTTCGCGAAGCGAATTTGGGGAAATTTTCTGCAAGAAAATTTACCTCTTAATCGCTGTTATACGTTTTTTCTGCAAGAAAAAAAGCCGAGGCTCAGTTAAATTTTCACGTTAATAAATTTCTCCGAAGGAGACTATATGTCCGTAGGACGAGTTGGGGGCGTTCTATCTAGCACAAAGTGCCTTAAAGAACAAGATTCATTAAATAGAAGATAGATATCTTATCATATGGGCTTCATAAAGGATTTTATTAAAAAAAAGGAAAATGAAATTATTACTCAATCTAATAATGCAGTAAAAATATTAAATAAAGAGTGGAATGCTTTTCAAAAAAAAGATACATATCTTATTTATGGTGATAAATCTAATTTTTTTCAACTTATAAAAAATGGAAATAGAGAAACTAAAGTTCCGTGGTATTTGTTTTGGGATTTAAAATTGAAATCAAATATCAAATCTAATTTTGAGCAATTATGGAAATATGAAAGTGTAATTTCTACTTATAATCAAAATTTTGTTATACAAAAGAAAAAAGAATACAAATATTTATTCAAAAAAGGAACTTTAACTTTGGATGATGATCAGCAAACTGCAATAATTACAGATGATAAACATAATTTAGTTGTGGCTGGAGCAGGTTCTGGAAAAACAGAAGTTTTGATTACAAGAATCGCTTATTTGATAAAAAGAAAATCGGATAAGGTTAAACCTGAACGAATACTTGCATTAGCATTTCAAAATAAAGCAGCGAATGAAATTAAAGAACGACTTAAAAAAAGATATGGTGTCGATGTTGAAATAAGAACTTTTCATTCTTTGGGTAAAAAGATAATTCAAGATATTTCAAAGAAAAAAGGTGTTAATCCACCTAAACTAAAACCGGAATGTTCTGAAGATTGGAAATACCAAAGATATGTTCAAAAATTATTTGAAAACGAGATGTCAAATAATGCTAATTTACAAAATGACATAATTAATTTTATGAAAAAATATGGTGATGAAGAAGTTATTAAGCAAGAAGCAGATTTTGAAAAGAAAGAAGAATTTTATAAGTATCAACAAAGTTTAAGATATACTGCTTTAGATGGAACGAAAGTTAAGAGTGAAGCGGAAAGAGAAATCTTGAACTTCTTTTTGATGTATAAACTTAATGGCAAAGAGATAAAAATCATTTATGAGAATCCAGCAGAATGGATGAAGTATAAAAATGAGAATGGAGAAGAAATAATTCCTAAACCAGATTTTTATTTCCCCGATTTTGATATTTATTTGGAGCATTGGGCGATAGGAAAAAATAGAAAGGTGCCTAAATGGTTTTCAGGAGAAAATCCAACGAAGGAATACAAAAAATCTATAGATATAAAGAAAGAAAAGTATCAATTAAATCAAAAGGTGCTTTTTGAAACATCTCAAGCAGATTATGAAAAAGGAGGTTTTCAAAAGATATTATTTGAAAGATTTTTATCTGTCTTAAAAAATAAGTATGAAGATAAAACTTTTGAATTACAAGAATTATCCTATAAAGAAATAGTAGAATCTGTTTGGGAATCAGCACAATTTGTAAAACAATTACCTATGAATATTTCTAAATTTATAGTAGTTGCAAAAACATACAGATTATATCCAAAAGACATAAACAAAAGGCTTAGTCTTGAAAAGTGGTCTCCAAAGCAAATATCTTTTTCCAAAATTGCTAATAAGATTTATGAAATTTATCAAAAAGAATTCGAAAAAGGAAATTATATTGATTTTTCAGATATGATAAATGTTGCAGTTGATTATCTCAAGGAGAATAAAGATTTTTACAAAAATAAATATGACCACATATTAATAGATGAATATCAGGACAGTAGCACTCAAAGATATGAGATGATAAAAGAGTTAATGAACAAGAATAATAAATGTAAACTCTTTTGTGTAGGGGATGATTGGCAAAGCATAATGGGTTTTGCAGGTTCAAATCTTGATTTTTTCATAAACTTTGAGGAATATTTTCCTCATCCTGCGAGAACAGATTTAATTAAGAATTATAGAAGTATAAAATCAATTGTTGATGTAGGAGCTTGTATTATTAAAAATAACAAGGAAGGGCAAATTAAGAAAAAAACAGTCTCAAATTCAGATGAATCAAAACCAATTCTTGTATTTTCATCTAAACATCAGAAAAAATTCTTTGGACAATATTATGAACAAATAGCTAAACATTGTCTTGACACAATTAAAGAATATCATACAGAAAAAAATTATCCTTATGATGATTTTATGATTTTAATGAGAATTGCAAATAAGAGAAAATTGAGAAATTTTATTACAGAATATTCAAATTCTTTAGGTATTCCAATTTCTGAAAAAGCAGATAGACCAAATTGTGTTCATATAATGTCAGTTCATAAAAGCAAAGGATTACAAGCGAAAGTTGTAATGGTTTTGAATGTGGACAAAGATTTATATGGATTTCCTTGTGAACTAGAAAATCCTGATATTTTTTTACCTGCAATAAAAAATAATGACGGATTGCGAAAACAAGAAGAAAGAAGATTATTTTATGTTGCTGTCACAAGAGCAAAAGAAGAAGTAATAATTTATACTCAAAAATGTTGCGAAAGTGAATTCATTACAGAAATAAAAGATTTTACCAAGAGAGAAGAATTAGGATATTAATTTCGACCGCAAGGAGGGTATATGTGCGAAGCACCGCCCCCAACTCTTTTTGTTTCTTTTTTCTAAAAAGAAAATAAGTGAAAATTTAATTGCGTATAACTCGTTCATATCCGAACCAGATTCGGATATCCTTCCAATTACATGGTATA
>CAYNMK010000040.1:0-2621 GCA_964398445.1 uncultured Candidatus Saccharibacteria bacterium
GTCCGTATGTTAATTGGTACGGACGGGTGTTGCAACTAATCCTTGAACTGGGGAAGTCTTAATGCTATGTGAACCAACGCTGATTTACGCTGATTCTAACTGATTTACGCTGATTTTAAATACCTTTTAAACCATTTAACAGAAATAAAAAATAATCATATTGTCTTCCGCAATAATTTACAATATTCCAAAATTTTTAAGAATGTTAAAATGTTATCTTGTACTACAAAATCCGAAAATCTTTAAATTCCTGATATGACATTTCGATTATTTCTACTTCTTTTACTTCCGCTAATTCAGAGCCTCAATAACACCAATTTATGAATTGTTAACTAAAGCGTTTCAGTATCTAAAAACTTTAATTAACACAAGCTAAACTAAAAATTTTTGGGTGCTCGACCGGATTCGAACCGGCAACCGCTCGGACCACAACCAAGAGCTCTGCCAATTGAGCTACGAGCACCATAATTCATCTTAAAACCATACCAACAAAATACTTTAAAATATATCCTTAATTACGCTAAAAAATAAAATTAAAAAAATATTATTTTAAATAAAAATTATAAAATTTTTTATATAATTCAAAATAATAAATAAAAAAACATATTTATAATTCAAGGAAAATAATTAAATTATAATAACACAATAAATACAATATTCCAATAAATTATGGTTGTGTTTTTAAAAAAAATATATTAAAATAAAAAAACTTTTAAAAAGTGAATTGCCGCGGTAGCTCAGTGGTAGAGCGTTTGCTTGAAGCGCAAAGCGTCGGGGGTTCAATTCCCTCCCGCGGCACCAGAATAGAACTCATTTTCAAATTTTAAGCAACCTTACCCAACAACGCACTTCTATTATCCTCTTATAAGCGTTTTTGTCTTGCATTTTTTATATCCCCAATATTTTTTTAAATATTTAACCGCTTCTTTGTCATTAAAGTCCTTGCAAGAATAAATATCCATTGCCAAATATCCTTCGCCAGGCCAAGTATGTAAAGAAATATGGCTTTCGTAAAGCATAACAAAGCCCGATATCCCCCAATCGTGATATTTGCTAGAAACTACTTTAGCCACTACTGGCCGACGAAGTGGTCTCATTTTAAATCTTTTCGGCAAACTACCTAATAATTTTTTAATAGCTTTTTGATTTTCTAATCTTTCTTTCTTAATTCCGTAAGCATCAATAATAAAGTGCTTGCCCTGCATTAAAACAAAGTTTTTAAAATGAAATTTATTTAATATATTCTTCATTTTTTTAACACAACATATAAACACATTTATAATAATTTTATTTCTTATAAAAATTATTGCAATAAAAAGTTTTACACTTAATTTTGTTTTAATTTACACACAAAAATCTTTGGGCGAAGACAAGCATTAACTGAGGTGATAAATTTTAATTCTACTATTTCTATAATATTAAATTTTGATTTCAAAATAATTGCTTTCAATATTTCATGCTTACTTGTATAAACAACTAACCTACCTCCAGGATTTAAAATTCCTTGACAATATGCGACAAAACAATGATAAAGTTTTTCTAGGTCTTTATTTTTTAAGACAGACATACCAAACGGCAAATCAGATGTAATGACATCAAATCTACCTAAATCCGGTTTATTAAAAATATCTTCTTCTTTTAATTGCATTCTTTTTATTAATCCTGCTCTCTTTATATTTTGAATAGCTAAAGAAATAATTTTTTTATTATTATCAAAGCCAACCAATTGCCTTAGGTCGGGAAAACATTGTCCAGCCTCAATAAGCAATGTTGCGCTTCCAGAAAAAATATTCAAATATGAATCCGCATCACCTAATTCACATAAAGAATTAATTGCATACGCAATAGTTGAATCCATCGCGCCACTCATATGCCTTATTTTATAATCCCTAAAAGACAAGGGCTTTGGGGTAATTTGAACACCAACTTCCCACATATTACCAATTTTAATGATATGCACTTTCATATCAGCTTCTTCTTTTTCTATTAGTCCGTATGTATTTTGTATATATTCAGCAACACTACGCATACTCGAAGAATCTGATCCAGCGCAAATTATTTTAAAAGTTTTAAATTTATGCCCATTATTTTCAATGACTATAGCAATAATATCGCCCAAAATTGATTTATGGCTTGAAATATAAAATGGATTATATTTAAAATCCTGCGATATTATATATATACGCAAAACACTTCTAAGGCATATAAGTTCTGTAAAATTTTGTGCAAAATTTAAATAAATAAAATCTCCATAAATAAAATCTCGCCCTTCTTTAATAATGCAAAAATTTGGATACTGACTTATTTCATTTAAAACAATTTTTTTTAAGCCAGTAAAGAAAACCAGCTTAATTCCTAAACTAGACTTGTTCATATAAATATTTTTTAATCGCTTCTATAATTTATTTCAGCAAAAATATTTTACTTAAAATTTTTCTAAATCAATAAATCTATTTTAGCACCCTATTCACCAGTCGTAAATAAACTTACTTCTTCCTGTTTAAAAATTTATCCCGCAAAAAATGCCAAATTATTATAAAAAAAGGGCAAAACGCATGGTCGGCGCTCCGCGCCGCCAAAGAAAAAGCCCGCCAAAGGCGGACGAGTTCTATTCTGGTGCC
>CAYNMK010000041.1:0-2581 GCA_964398445.1 uncultured Candidatus Saccharibacteria bacterium
TCTAAAGAATCAATTATAGAACATGTTTTGAATTATGGAGATTGGGAGGATGTCCAAAAAATGATTTCTATTTTGGGAATTAAAAAAGTTTCTGAAATTTTTCAAAAAACTGCTTTTAAAAAAAGAAGTAACTATCATCCAAAAACAAAGCATTATTTTAACCTCTACTTTAACAAATATGCAAAAGCTACATAAAGAGGTTTTGACAATTGAGCAGGTAAAGCAATTACCCCTATTAAGAAAGTTTTCCAAAGATTTTGGTTTGGTCGGAGGAACTGCTATCGCGCTCCAAATTGGCCACCGCGAATCTATTGATTTTGATTTATTTACATTGGAGCCATTTGAAAATATTAAAATTAAGAAAAGAATTCAAAATATCGGGAAAATAGATAAAATTATCCGAGATGAGAATGATCAATTCATTTTTTTGTTAGGTGCTGTTCAGTTTACTTTTTTTTATTACCCATTCCAAATTAAATACGAAGAAAAAATTGATGATATTATTATGATGCCTTCTCTTTTAACTTTGACTGCTATGAAGGCGTATGCGTTAGGAAGAAGAGCAAAATGGAAGGATTATGTTGACTTGTATTTTATTATAAAACGTTTTTATGGAATTAATGATATTGTCAAAAAAGGAAAAGATATTTTTGGCGGAGAATTTAATGAAAAGCTTTTTCGAGAACAACTATCTTATTTTAAAGATATTGATTATTCAGAAGAGGTTATATATAAGAACGGATTTAAGGTTGATGACAAAATTATTAAAAAAGAATTGATTAAATTTAGTTTAAGTTAAAAAAATAGAGAGCGGGTCTCTATAGTCAATGAACGCTTTGCATTCATTTCCACGCTTCACTTGACTTCGTCTCATTCGCGTCTTTGATGTTAAAATGTATTAAATATAGAAAGAGAGAATATGGTTAATTTTGTAAAAAATAAATTAAATAATTTTGCGTTTATAGATAGTCAAAATCTGAATTTGGGTATTCAGAAGCTTGGATGGAAATTAGATTTCAGAAAATTCCGCGTCTATCTGCGAGATAAGTATGGTGTACGAAAAGCCTTTCTATTCATCGGTTATGCTCCGGGCAATGAAAGGCTATATACTTTTTTGCAAGAAGCGGGTTACATTTGTATCTTTAAGCCAACGCTGGAACTACCTAATGGTAGAGTAAAAGGGAATGTAGATGCCGAACTCGTATTGCATACCATGGTTGAGCTTAACAATTTTAACAAGGCAGTAATTGTTTCTGGTGATGGAGATTTTTATTGTTTGATTGAGCACTTATTAAAAATTAATAAATTAAAGAAGATGTTGATTCCCAATCAAAAACGATACTCGGCTCTTTTAAAAAAGTTAAGCACTCCCGATCAGAACATTTTTGATTTTATAAACCCACTTAGAGAAAAATTAGAATATTATGAAAATGAGCGGAAATGAAAAAAGCTCTCGTCGGGACGAAACCCTTAGAGAACCTCTTTCGTCGTGATAAAATCAGTATAGTAAATCTATAAAGTATGTCAACCCCTCACCTTTTGTGAATTTTTTTCAATCCCTCACCTTTTGGCAACAAAAGGTGAGGGATTGAAAAAGAAAGAGGAAATATGGTTAATTTTGTAAAAAATAAATTAAACAATTTTGCTTTTATAGACGGGGCGAATTTACATAATGGCATTGCTGGTTTTGGTTGGAAACTTGATTACGCGAGATTTAGAGTGTGGCTGACTGAAAAATATAAAGTCAAAAACGCTTATATTTTCATCGGATTAATACCGAGATATAAAAAACTTTATCAATATTTGCAGGAGGCAGGGTTTATATTAATATTTAAGGAAGTCGTTTATGGCGAAAACGGAAAACCAAAAGGAAACTGTGACGCTGACTTGGTATTGAAAGCTGTTGTTGATTATTATGAAAAGCGATTGGAAAAAGCAGTAATTGTAACGAGTGACGGCGACTATGCTAGTCTGGTAGAATTTTTAAAAGAAAGAAATGTTTTTTTGTCACTTATATCTCCAAATAACAAATGCTCTTATCTGTTAAGAAAATTAAATATCCCTATTGTTTATTTGGACACGCAAAAGAACAAGATAAAACAGCATAGTAAAAAAGAAAAAACCCCCGATGCGGACAATACCGCATAAGGGTTTTTTTCATAGTGAATTAATTATATTTTAGCAAATTCATAAAGTATGTCAAGAGCATATAAAAAAAATAAAGAGCGGGTCTCTATAGTCAATGAACGCTTTGCATTCATTTTCACGCTTCACTTGACTTCGTCTCATTCGCGTCTTTGATGCTAAAGTATTAAAATAGAAAGAGAGAATATGGTTAAATTAGGAAAAAATAAATTAAATAATTTTGCTTTTATTGATGCTTCTAACTTATTCTACGGCGGAGAGAAAAGTCTTGGCTGGAAAATAGATTACCAAAAACTACTTAAATATCTTCAAGAAAAATACGGCATAAGCAAAGCGCTATATTTTGGAGGAGTAGAAACACATGGATTTCCACATAACCCTTTGCTTAAGGAAACTGTTTCTATTCAGGATTTAGAAAAATATCTTGTTGATCGTA
>CAYNMK010000042.1:0-2210 GCA_964398445.1 uncultured Candidatus Saccharibacteria bacterium
CACTGAAGCGGAAAGTAAAAAAGATTTTATCCATAAAATAGGAATTTGCAAAAAAAAGATAAAAGAAACAAAACACTGGTTAAGGTTATTGGCAAAAGCGCACCCCGAACACAGAGAGAAGATAAGAAAATTATGGAAAGAAACCCACGAATTGCTTTTAATTTTTTTAAAGATAAACAGATCCTCTAGAGGAAAAAATTAAAAATTGAAAATTGGAGTTTGATTGAAAATTGAAAATTGGTAATTGAAAATTGAAAATTGAAAATTGGTAATTGAAAATTGGTAATTGAAAATTAAATCATAATAGGAGGGTCAGACTCCGCTCAGAGATATTAAGCCAATAACAAAGGTTCAGAAAATCTCTATTACTGAGCGAGGTCTGACCCCGTATCCCCGCTCAGGCATCACTTTCCGCAATGCGAGCGAAAAAGATAGAGAGCGAGTCTCTATTCCCATCTCTATTTTCAATGTTAATCTGCCAGATAGCGGCAAGCGGACGTGAATGACTTATTAAAATAATCAAAATTTGTAAGTTTTATCGCTTCTCCGCTCAATAGATAAAATAAATATATTTTTATCTTTAATCCTGTAAATAATTCTTATATTTCCTTTGCGCGCGCGAAAAACATCATCTCGTCCTTTCAATTTCTTTAAATCAAGGTTCTCTAGTTTTTTAGAATAAATTTTCTCTAAAATAATCTTCACCTGTTTGCGTTCAAAAACAGAAAATTTCCGCAACGCCTTGCTGATTTTATCCATAAAAATTTATAAACGAGAAAGTAATTCTTCAATACGAACACCACCTTTTTTTATCTTAGTAAGATCAACAACATTTTCCCATAAACCGCCATCATCAAAAGGAGAAGAAATTCTAAAAACGGGTCGTGAACGTTTTACAACCACAAAAGACTTGCCTTTTTTAACTTTAGCAATATAACTTTCAATATTCTGACGAAGCTCTTTTAATCCTACGATTTGATTTTCCATATTATGAAGGTTACCTTAAGATAACCTTACTTGTCAAATTATTGTATCCGTCCACAACATATTAGACTCTTGAGATGTTAGATTGCTGACAATGTATTGTATGGATGTTTGTTTGTAATAGGGGGCAATAGGGGGGTTAAACCCCCCTATTGCATATCATTTATACTCCCATAGATTGTAAATTATAATTAACGACACATATGAAAAAACCGAAATTCGTAGAAAATCAAATATATCATATATTTAACAGAGGTGTTGATAAAAGAAAAACATTCTTAAATAACGAAGATTATTTTCGTTTTATTCATGATCTTTTTGAGTTTAATGACAAAGAAATAGTAAGTAATGTATTTTATTATTTCAATAAACAAACCAAAGAAATGGATTTTCAATATATTAAAGAAAAAAGAAAACCAAGAAAATTAATAGTTGAAATTTTAATTTTTACCTTAATGCCTAATCACTTCCACCTACTTTTAAAACAAAAAAAAGAAAATGGAATCGTAAAATTTATGCAAAAATTAGGTACCGGCTATACAAATTACTTTAACAAAAAATATAAGAGAAGCGGATCTTTGTTCCAGGGAAGATTTAAGGCCGTTTTAGTAAGCGATGAAGCGCACCTCATTAACCTTCCATTTTATATTCATACTAATCCTTTAGAATTAAATTATGGGAGTTCAACTCCCATAGATGGTTTGAATGTTTTGGAAAATTATAAATGGAGCAGTTTTCCCGACTATGTTGGCAAAAAGAATTTTCCTTCGGTAACTTCTAGAGAATTTCTTTTAGAATTTTTTGGGGGAAAGAAAGAATACAAAAAAGCAACCAAAGAATGGTTGAAAGAACGCGAGGAAAATATAGAAAATATTAAAGAGATTAAAATTGACTAAACTATGGGACTATATTATGGGAGTTGAACTCCCATAACTCCCATAATTTATAAAAAAAACTTGCAGTTTCTTGAGAAAATATTTCCTTTTTTATTTTAAGATAATCTCCCTTTCCATAACTTAAAAAACTCCAGAATTCGCTGACTTTAAAAATTTCTAATTTTTTATATCTATTCATAAATCATTAAATTCTTCTACTGATAATTTTATCTCTTTAATAAGTTTATGCAACAATCCCTTAGGGATATCTCCATGATGTTTATGGGGGAATGGTATGGTTATTTGTTGTATTGAGTGAAAATATATTATATGCTTACTTTTTCGTATTGG
>CAYNMK010000043.1:0-2189 GCA_964398445.1 uncultured Candidatus Saccharibacteria bacterium
CGGGAAGCGGAAGCGCTTTCTTTTCATGTTTTGATATTTATTTCCCCATTTTTAATTCATTGTAAATTCTCTAGAATTTTGTTATTATATTGAAATGCAAAAAATATTATTTCCAAAAATCAACCAAGTTAAAAAAGCAGAAATTCTACATGGCGTTAAGCTTGTTGATTCTTATAGATGGTTAGAAAAAGACGATGATAGGACTCAAGAATGGATAAAAGAGCAAAACATATTTACACGCTCTTTTTTAGACAAAATTTCAATAAGAGCAGGTATCAAAAAGAGATTAAGCGATCTTTTCAAAATTGATACTGTCGGCATTCCTGTACCGCGAGGGAATCGTTACTTTTTTGTAGAACGCAAAGGAACAGAAGATTTGGGGATTCTTTATACACAAGAAGGATTGCATGGTCCTCCGCGAGTTCTTGTTAATCCAAATACTCTTAGTAAAGATAAGACAACCGTTTTGAAATGGTGGTATCCATCAAAAGACGGAACATTATTAACATACGGTCTTTCTAAAGAAGCTAATGACCAAGTAGCCATTTATGTCTTAAATGTTGATACAGGAAAAAATTTGTTAGATGTTATACCCGCAGAAATTTATCCTCATTTTCAAGAATGGGCTCCTGACGGCAAGGGGTTTTGGTATACTCGCCGACATCCGGACGCCCCGAAAAATGAAGAAAAATTTCATCAAAAATTATATTTCCACTATTTAGGAACTGACTTCAATAAGGATTTAATGATTTTTGGAGAGACAATAGCAAAAGAGGATGCGCCGGGCGCAGAAATTTCAAAAGATGGACGCTATTTGTTGATAACAGTTTATATCTCTTCTAGTGAAAAAGAGAGAACGGATTTATATCTTCATGACAGGCAAAATCCGAAAAAAGGATTTATTCCAGTAATTAAAGGAGTAGATGCTTTATTTTACGCCACAATGCATAAAAATACTCTTTTTATATGGACAAACTACAAAGCTCCGTTATGGAAAATTATGTCTGTTGGGATTGATAAAATTGAGAATGGAATTGATAAATGGAAAATTATTGTTCCAGAAAGCGATCACAAAATAGAAGGACTTAAGACAATCAAAAATAGACTTTTTGTTGAAACATTAGAAAATGTATCTTCGCGATTGAAGGTATATAATCTTGACGGAAAAATAATATCAGAAATTAAATTACCAGCTATTGGTTCGCTTGGAGCACTTACAGGAGAAAAAGGTGGCAATGAGCTATTTTTTAGCTTTTCTTCGTTTTTTATTCCACACACCATTTATCGTTTTGATATGCAAACAGGCCAGCATTCTCTGTTTAAGAAGGCTGACGCTGGAATTGACCTTGATTTATTTACCGTGGAACAAGTTTGGTATCAATCAAAAGATAAAACACGAATCCCCATGTTTCTTATTTATAAAAAAGGCTTGAAACCTAACGGCAATAATCCAACCATGCTTTATGGATATGGCGGATTTAATATAAGTATGACTCCAGCTTTCAACAAAAGTATAATTCCTTTTTTGGAAAATGGCGGGCTGTATGCAATTGCAAATATTCGAGGCGGCGGAGAATTTGGAGAAAAATGGCATAAAGCAGGAATGCTTGATAAAAAACAAAATGTGTTTAACGATTTCATTGCGGCTTCCGAGTGGCTTATAGAAAATAAATACACAAACTCGCAACGCCTTGCCATATTTGGCTGGAGCAATGGAGGTCTTTTAGTTGCAGTTGCATTGATTCAAAGACCAGAATTATTTAAAGCAGTAATTATTGGGGCGCCAGTTATTGATATGTTAAGATATCATAAATTCTTCGGCGGTCGGCATTGGATACAAGATTATGGCTGTGCAGATAATCCGAAACATTTTAAATATTTATTAAAATATAGTCCTTACCACAATGTAAAAGACGGCGGACATTACCCCGCTGTTTTAACAGTAACAGCTGATAAAGATGACAGAGTACATCCAATGCATGCTTATAAAATAACAGCGCGTTTACAGGAAGCTAATGCTTCCGGAAACCCTATTCTTTTGCGAGTAGAAACAAAAGCTGGCCATGGTGGTGCGGCGCCTGTTTATAGAGTTGTTGATCAACTTACCGATATATGGAGTTTTGTTTTTTGGCAGTTAAAAATGGGGAAATAAATATCAAAACATGAAAAGAAAGCGCTTCCGCTTCCCG
>CAYNMK010000044.1:0-2061 GCA_964398445.1 uncultured Candidatus Saccharibacteria bacterium
TAAGGCAAGCCCAAGCTAAAGTTGATCTTTTAAGAGAACAGCTTGCTGAAGCAGTGCTTAAAAGTCCGATCCAGGGTGTGGTTGGGCAAATTAATCAAGAAATAGGGGAAATGGTTCCTGCTGGCGTTCCATTAATCTCTCTTATTTCAGTTGATGATTTTCGGGTAGAGGCAAATATCTATGAAGAAGATATTGTTGGGGTGAGAACAGGTAATCCAGTTGAGGTTATTTTTATTGCTTTTCCTGACGAGACATTAAAAGGAAAAGTGATTTTAATTAATCCTATAGAAAGATTGATTGGCGGAGTGGTTCATTATCGAGTAGTCATTGATTTTGAAGAAGAAAAACTAGGGATTAAACAGGGGATGACTGCTGATATTATAATTCAAACAGCTAGCCGAGAAAATGTTATTATGATTTATAAAGATTTTATTCAGGAAAGAGATGGTCAATTTATAGTTCAAGTTTTAAAAAATGATTTGATTCAAGATAGAATTATAGAGATTGGTTTAAGAGGTGATGATAATATGGTAGAAGTTATTTCAGGATTAGAGGAGAGAGAAAAGGTAATTATAAAATAAAATTATGCCTCAAAAACAGGCGCCATTAATAAAACTTGAAAATGTTTGGAAAGTTTATCAGTTAGGAGAAGTAGAACTTGAAGTTTTAAAAGGGGTGAGTTTAGAAATTACTCAAGGTAGTTTTGTGACTATTATTGGTACTTCGGGTTCTGGTAAATCAACTCTTCTGAACATCATTGCTTGTTTAGACACCCCCACTAAAGGAAAGGTTTTTTGGGATGGTCAGGATATTTCTCGATTTTCCGAAGATGGATTAGCTCAAATTAGAGGCAAAAAAATCGGTTTTATTTTTCAGCAATTTAATCTTTTGCAAAACCTTAATGCTTATGAGAATGTGATGTTGCCAATGGTTTTTCAAGGTGTTCCCGAAGAAAAAAGAAAAGAAAAGGCAAAGACATTATTAGCTTCAGTTGGTTTGGAAAAAAGAATTCTTCATCGGCCAACCGAACTTTCAGGAGGTGAACAGCAAAGGGTAGCGATAGTGAGGGCCCTGTCTAATGAACATGAACTTATTGTGGCTGATGAACCGACTGGCAATGTCGATTCTAAAACAGGTAAAATAATTATGGATATTTTGACTGATCTTCATAAAAATCAAAATAAGACTATTATTATGGTAACTCATGATCCTGAAATCGCTAGTTATAGTGAAAAAATAATTAATATCAAAGATGGAGAGATAGTTTAGAATTTTCAATTTCTAATAAATTTTCAATAAATTTTTAAATAAAACCTATGAAAGAAAAAATTATTAAACCATATTACGAAAAATTGAAATTTAAACTTTTTCATGCAAATTGCTTAGATATTCTTACTAAGATTCCTGAAAATTCAGTAGATATGGTTTTTGCTGATCCTCCTTATTTACTTTCAAATGGCGGATTTACTGTTTATGCAGGGCGACGCGTAAGCGTCAATAAGGGCAAATGGGATAAAAGCAATGGACTAAAAAAAGATTTTGAATTTCAATTTATTTAATTTCAAAATATATGAAGCAACACGAAGCAGTTATAAAAATAATGGAAGAAAATGGTGGTTATACAACACTTGGTTTTTTAAATCAAAGCGTTGATGTTTCTAATTGGAAAACAAAAACTCCATTTGCAACTATTAGGCGTATTGTTCAAGATAACAGATTTTTTTTCAGAATAAGACCAGGGCTTTGGGCATTGAAAACATATAAAAATAAATTACCTAAAAATATTTTTTCAGTAGAAAAAATTTCTAAAAAGCAACAAGAAGAATTTAATCATTCATATTATCAGGGACTGCTTGTAGAAATAGGCAACCTTAAAAAACAAGAAACATTTGTTCCATATCAAGATAAAAATAAAAAATACTTGGGAAAAAGCTTGTCTGAGATAACGACTCTCGAAAAATTCTATAATTTCACTCATGAAAATTTATTAAGAGCCGCGATAACAATTGATGTTGTTTGGTTTAATGAAAGAAAAATGCCATCTAATTTTTTTGAAATAGA
>CAYNMK010000045.1:0-2029 GCA_964398445.1 uncultured Candidatus Saccharibacteria bacterium
TGTCCGTATGTTAATTGGTACGGACGGGTGTTGCAACTAATCCTTGAACTGGGGATGCAATGCATTGACATTTTTATGGATTTGTGTTTTTCTCTTAAAAGCTGCTAACATCGTTGGCATTAAAAAGTTAATAAAGGGGGAAGAAATGAAAGCAAGATTATTGATGATAGCATTAGTCTTATTGATGATTAATCCGACTGCAGTTTTAGCGCAGCAGGAGGAGTCATTGGGTGATTTTTCTTTGTTGCCAGCCGCTATTGCCGCAACTGGACTTTCTATTCTCATCTTGGATGAGGAAGTCCAAAGGTTTTCCCAACGAAACCAGATGGGGATAGAGGGCAAAGGAACCTTTATCCAACACGGTTTTTCAGCTATGTTGCCTGTTTTTGCAATAGCAGGCTACATAGGGGGCAATGAAAAGGCTCAGTTAACCTCTCGGGCGTTATTGAGAGCAATTGTGGCCACAATCTTAGTTACTTCCGGATTAAAGGAAGTATTCGGAAGAACAAGACCAAACTCTTGGGAAGGGGCTCATGAGTTTAGCCCTTTCTCTGGCAACAAAGCCTTGCCGTCTGGTCATACATCTCACAGCTTCACTATTGCGACAGTCCTGAGCGAGATATATGGCGAAGAGTATGCCTGGGTGCCATATATCGCTTATGGTGCGGCAGGTTTCGTAGCTTATTCCCGAATTGACGGGAATGAGCACTGGTTGTCTGACATCATCTTGGGTGCTGCCATAGGCCATGTACTTGGCAAATGGGCAGTCTCAAAAGAGACGAGAACAATAACCCCGATTGTTCTTAATAATGGTGGGGTAGGATTACAAGCGAAATTTAGCTTTTAATCCAAAGCCAAAAGTTCAATCCCTGTTCTGTTGTTCTGGAAATTTTCAGAATTCAGAGCAGGGATTTTTTTATGTTATAATTTTAAAATGATTCTTGATTATTTGTTTTTGCCTGTACTTTTTTTAATCGGCTTAATCATAAGTTATCAGGACTTTCGCTATGGCAAAATTAAAAATAAATGGATTATTTTGGGATTGGCTTGGGGCTTAATAATTTATTTTTTCTTTTTAATTTGGGGGATAATAGCCGAGCCAATTATTCCTTTTTCTTATATTCTAAAAGTTTTTGTTAATAGTTTTTTCGCTTTAATTGTCGGTTATATTCTTTGGTATTTTAATTTATGGTCGGCTGGAGACGCTAAACTATTTTTTGTTTTTACTTTGCTTTTACCTTTGCAATATTATTGGCGGACGGCTTTGCCTGTTTTCCCTTCTTTCGCCCTTTTGATTAATATTTTTATTCCAGCTCTGCTTTTATTAATATCTCAAAACATTTTCTATATTTTTAAGAATTTTTTTTATTCGCCTCAAGTAGAAAAAGAAAACAATCAGTCGGCAAAAGAAAAATTTCTAAAACTAAAAAATAAGATAAAAATAAATTATCCTAATTATTTGAAAATTGGATTTGGATTTTTACTCATTTTTTTAATTTTCAAAGCGATATTTGTGGAATTTAAAAATTTATTTGGTCAGGAAATTAATAATGGCGGGAATATTCAATTAATGCTTCCGATATTAGTGATTTCGTTTTTTATAGTTATTAAAATTATTAAAAAATTTTTTTTTAAACGATTTTCCAGCGATTTTTTCTCTGGTAAGATTTTAATTGTTTTATTTTCAATATTTGCGTTTTACGCGGCTATTAAATATTTTATCTATTCTCAAAATATAATTTCTGAAATTTTTCTTTTAATTAAAACATCGTTTTGGTTTTTGGCAATTTTGATTATAATAACTTTATTGGCGTCTTTTGGCGCTAAAAAAACTTCCGCAAGCATTCCTTTTGCCCCATTAATGTTAATTGGTCTCATAATTACCATTTTTTTGCAGGGGTCTTTAATTATTTTTTTACTTAGATTTCTTTCGTAGCCAGATTTTATAGCGTGTCAAACCAAAGTAGAAATTTGTACATTCAAGGAAATAGTGCAACGCCCGTCTCCTGATAAAATATCTCAGCAGGCG
>CAYNMK010000046.1:0-1764 GCA_964398445.1 uncultured Candidatus Saccharibacteria bacterium
CAATCCTTCAATTTTGAGAGTAAGAGAATCAATACTTAAGATCAAATTGGGTAGATAGTTTGGGCTGGCAAAATAATATTGCATTTGACGGAAATATTCATGGAGAGATGGGGCTATTAAATTCAGCCAATTGTATTTTATCGTCTGATTTGCCAATTTTTTAGAAATGTTTTTACCAAGCCAAGAATATCTATTTAAGAGCCTTAATAGAATATCAACAGATAGCTTATTTTCTCGAATTGTAGCAAAGAATATTTCATTTATCAAATATATTTTGTTTAGCTTAAGTTCCCAATCATATTGTTGAAGTATGCCATAGTATTTCTTTTCATCTTCATCAGAAAAATGTTGTGCGGAATGTCCAGATTGGTCTAATATTACTGTTGGAAATAGATGTTGTGCAATGAATTTTTTACTGTGCTCTTCCGCAATCTTTTCCATGTCTCTGTATCTTGGAAGAAGATTTTTATCAAGCATTAACACTTTTATAATTTCGTCTGGGTCATTCTGGACTATCTTTTTAGCAACCTCTCTACATCTCTTTATGTGCTCTGTTAAATCAATTTTTGTTTTAAACTCTGCCAATTTCATCGAATTTTTAAGTTCAGAGTATTTCTTTTCCAATTCATTGATTTTATTCTTATCTTTGAGTTTTTTGTAGTTTTCTAAAGCAGATTGACAAAAAGTCAAAGAGGCTAAATTATTACCCTTCTCCTCTTGTTTCATTAAAGTTTCATAGGATTCTGCAACCTGCTTCCTCCAATCATGCGTTTTCTTTCCTAATTTCTGCTCAACTTTTTCTCCCAGTTCAAGCATATCTATTGCGCCATGAATATTTCCTGATTTTGTTAAAGATTCTGATATTTGCCAACACATATTTTCAAAACCAAGAAAATCTTTTTTAAAAAATCTCCCTTTATCCTTCAACATCAGTTCAATTAGATTAGCTCTTAAAGCAAATGAAGAACTGCTTTTGAAATCGAACTTATTTACTAATCTCCTTAATTCCGATTTGATTTTATCCGCTTTATATTTTATTTGGTAGGCAATAAAGTAAGCATTTTTAGCTGTATTCAGAACATCTAAGCCGTAATGTTCTTGAGGTTCTTTCTTGTCTTTCGCTTCATAAATTTTAATGAGTTTCAAATAAAAATCTACAGCCACTTTTGCATACTTGGCGTGTTTCTTCGGACTGCACCAAAGGATATGAGAATAACGGGCTTTGAGCAGGGAATTGGAGGTGCTATCTAACCTTCTAATCAGATATTCATATGTCCTATCTTCAAATCTATCTAAAGTAGGATATTTAATAATCTCTCCTTTGTCATTAGTCCCAGTAAACTTTGTGCTAAGTTTACCTTCTTTTATCGTAAAATTGAAGAAGTCTAATTCCCATTGAGCTTTTTGGGCTTCATCAGAATTATTTTCTGTATGTTTCAAATCTCTCAGCTTTTGGAATAAGTTTCCAATCTGGTGAGAGTATTTATAGTCTATAGCATTTTTTTCTAAATGATTGCAGAGAGATTTGAGGTTAGTAAAGTTTTCCATGTTTTTTCCCTAAAGACGCCATTTCATATAACTGTTCATATCCGAACTACTTCGTTTATGCTCCCCAATCGGCATACTTTGCGAAGTATTTCGTTTATGCACAACTCTATGTGAAACCTTAATCCTCCATTTATTGCTTAAAACCCTCTACGATTTTTATTTCCTCATCTGTTAGGCCGTATAATTTATAAACCATCTGGTCGATTTGGCGTTCGT